>JAZRTD010000113.1:0-14875 GCA_045651845.1 Clostridia bacterium
TTGATGGGTATGAGGCTGAAACTGTTATTTCGGTTAATACCATTCCTGAAAAAAACGGCGTTTCCTGCGGAAAAGGTGCAGTTGTTCTTGTTAAAGAAAAGAACGCTGTTCCAACTGTTAAGGTAAGGAAAGAGCTTATTGACTCGGCAGAGGGGAATGTTCAGATTGGTGCGACAGATGAGGCGTTAGGTCTTGAAGCACCCCTGATTTACGGGAAAGGAGCATATTGCGCCGGAGTTTGCATTGCAGTACGGGGTAAAGATGACTCTTATGAGGCTGTAGCAAAATCGGACATTGATTCGGCTGTTAAAATTATTTGTAATTATTTGAAAAGAGGAATATAAATGAATATTGAAAATATGCTTAATGCTGAGATGGGAATTTCTCCAAGAGTCTACGAGATTGTGAAAAATGCGGAAGAGCGAGCAAAGGAATATTTCAAAATTGCAGAGGAAGTTGCGGAATATAACCAGCTTAAGGTTTTAAACGCATTCAGAAAATTCAGGATTTCCTATTCACATTTTGGGGAGACCTCGGGATACGGCTATGACGATTTGGGGAGAGATACTCTCGACGAGGTTTTTGCAGATATTTTCCACGCGGAAAGCGCTATGGTCCGTCATAATATTGTGTCGGGAACACAGGCGATTGCTCTTTGTCTTTATGGGGTTTTAAGACCCGGGGACACTCTTGTTTCCCTTGTTGGAAGTCCTTATGACACAATGGAAGAGGTTATAGGCATACGAGGCGAAGCGGGAACAGGGTCTTTAAAGGATTTTGGTGTAAATTATGATCAGGTGGATTTGCTTCCTGACGGAGCGGTTGACTATGACGGAATTTTAGCTATGCTGAAAAAGAAAAAGGTTAAGGCGGTTTTAATTCAAAGGTCAAAAGGCTATGACTGGAGAAAATCCCTTGATGTTGCGGAAATCGGGAAGATAATCGAAACTGTTAAGAGTATAAATCCTGACACAGTCTGCATAGTTGACAATTGTTATGGCGAATTTGTTGAGAAAATTGAGCCTACAGATGTTGGGGCTGACCTTGTTGTTGGTTCGCTTATAAAAAATGCAGGAGGAAGTCTTGCTCAAAGCGGCGGATATGTTGTCGGGAAAGAAAAGTATGTTGAGTTGGTGGGCTATAGATTTACTGCTCCCGGCCTTGGAAAACACGTTGGGGCAAGCCTTGGCTTTAATAAAAGCCTTTATCAGGGACTTTTTATGGCACCGCACATTGTTTGCCAAAGCATAAAAACCGCTATACTTTGTGCCAGTGTCTTTGAAGATTTGGGTTATGATGTTTGTCCTAAATCTAATGAAATAAGAACAGATATTATTCAGGGTATTCGTCTTGGAACACGCCAAAAGGTGATAAAATTCTGTCAGGGAATTCAAAGCGGTTCCCCTGTTGACAGCCATGTTAGTCCTGTTCCGTGGGCAATGCCCGGATATGAGGATGAGGTTATTATGGCGGCAGGTGCATTTGTTCAGGGCGCATCAATTGAGCTTAGTGCCGACGCTCCTATATGTGAGCCGTATAATGTTTATATGCAGGGCGGAATTGTCTATGAGGCGTCAAAGCTTGGTATAATGGAGGCTGCTTTGAGAATTATAAAGGAGGATATGTAATGCCTGCTAAAAAATGTATTCTTTATGACAGAAATTGCACAGGATGTATGGAGTGCGACCGTTGTGACTTAAATCCCGATAAGATTTGCGACAGTTGCGGAAAATGCCTTGAAGACGAAAAAGGCTATCGGGAACTTAAAATTGACGGGATTGAGCTTGAGCAGTAAGAAGTTATACATAATCAGAAACTGTATTCTAAAAAGTACAGTTTCTTTTTTTGTATAAAACTTACAAAAATGATGGTGAATATTGTTGAAAATTTAGTTGAAAAAAATACAAAAATCATTTAAAATAAAAATATACTTATTTTAAGGAGGCATATATTATGAAACTTTATGACACATCTAAAATTCGCAATTTCTGCTTGCTTGGGCATGGAAATTCAGGAAAGACATCCTTGGCAGAAGCTATGTTATATACAGCAGGCAGTGTTGAAAAGCTTGGCAGAACCCGTGACGGAAACACCGCAACGGATTTTGACCCGGAAGAAATTAAGCGTAAATTTTCGATTAGTACCGCTGTTGCTAACTGCGATTGGGGCGGAATGAAGTTTAATATAATTGATACTCCCGGATTTTTTGATTTTGTCGGAGAAGTTCAGCAGGGTATCCGTGTTGCTGATGCGGCAATTATAGTACTCAGCGGTAAGTCAGGTCTTACTGTGGGAGCTGAAAAGGCTTGGAATTACACAGAAGAAAGAAAACTCCCGAAGATTATCTTTATAAATAAGGTTGACGATGAAAGAGTTGATTATTATAAGGTTTTGGATCAGCTCCGTGAAAAATACGGAAAGAGAATCGCTCCCTTCCAGATTCCTATTCGTGAGGGAGATAAAATAACAGGCTTTGTTAATGTGGTTGAAAAGGAAGCTCGTAAGTTTGAGGGGGACAGAACTGTTACGGCGTCTGTTCCTGAAAATATGGCGGCAGATATTGAACCAATCAGAAATATGATTAACGAGGCTGTTGCCGAAAGCTCTGAAGAGCTTATGGACAGATTCTTTGCAGGGGAGGAGTTTACTCTTGAAGAAACCTATGCGGCACTCCGCAGTGGTGTTGCAAAGGGTGAAATTGTTCCTGTTCTTTGCGGAAGTGCATATAACAAACTGGGAATTTCTTCGCTTATGAATGCAATACTTGCATATTTCCCGGCGGCTGACACAGATGAATATATTCCAGCTAAAAAGCCTGACGGAACAGAGGCAAGAAGAAAGGTTAGCATAAATGACCCCCTTGCGGCTCTTGTTTTCAAAACAGTTGCAGACCCTTATGTTGGAAAGCTTTCTTATTTCAAAGTTTATTCGGGAACAATGACTCCTGACACAATGGTTTATAATCCAAATAAGGATAAGAATGAAAGAGTTGGAAAGATTTTTGCATTAGTGGGCAAAAAACAGATTGAAGTTGAAAAACTGTCAGCAGGTGATATCGGTGCAGTTGCAAAGCTTGCTTCAACTGAAACAGGTGACACACTTTGCAGTCTTTCGGACCATGTTATCCTTGATGGAATTGATTTTGTTAAACCTAATATGTCATTGGCGGTTGTTCCAAAGGCAAAGGGTGACGAAGAAAAGATAAGTCAGGGGCTTAGCCGTCTTATGGAGGAAGATAAAACATTCCTTGTTGAAAATAATGTTGAAACTCATCAGCAGGTTATCAAAGGTCTTGGTGACCAGCACATTGATATTCTTGTGAGCAAGCTTAAGAATAAGTTTGGGGTTGAGGTCAGTCTCGAACCGCCGAAGGTTCCTTATCGTGAGGCTATAAGAAAAGCTGTTAAGGCTGAAGGAAAACATAAGAAACAGTCAGGCGGACATGGTCAATATGGTCATGTTTGGATTGAATTTGAGCCTTGCGAAAGCGATACACTCATTTTTGAGGAAAAGGTGTTCGGCGGACGCGTGCCGAAGAACTATTTCCCTGCAGTTGAAAAAGGATTACAGGATTGTATGCAAAAGGGTGTTTTAGCAGGTTATCCTGTTGTTAATCTTAAAGCAACACTGGTTGACGGATCATATCATCCTGTTGATTCTTCTGAAATGGCATTTAAGACTGCGGCGGGAATTGCATTTAAGGCAGGTCTTGAACAGGCATCGCCGGTTCTCCTTGAACCAATCGGTCACCTTAAGGTTACTGTTCCTGATATATATACAGGGGATATAATCGGAGATATAAACAAGCGTCGCGGACAAATGCTTGGCATGACTCCTCAGGGTAATGGAGATACGGTTATTGAAGGCGAAATTCCTGTTGCTGAAATGTATTCTTATGCAAATGACCTTCGCTCATTAACACAGGGCAGAGGGGAATTTGAATTTGAATTTGAACGCTATCAGGAAGCACCGCAGAATGTTGCTGATAAGGTTATAGCTGAAAATAAATAAATGTTTTAGGCACTGCTTTCGCAGTGCCTTTTGCTTGACATTTCTTCAAAAATAATGTATATTATTTTTATGTATTCAGGGAGGGAAGAGTATGTTTGAGGCGATTTTATTTGATTTTGACGGAACAGTAATTGACACAAACGAACTTATTATACTCTCATATAAACACGCGTTTAAAACGGTTCTTGGCTATGATATTTCCCTTGAAGAAATTCTCGGTCTTTTCGGCCGTCCATTACTGATATCCTTGCAGGAGGATTACGGAATGGAGAATGGAGAAAAGCTTTATTGGGCATTTCGTGAATTTAATGAAAGCAGACACGATGAGATTGCAAAACCTTTTAACGGAATTCCTGAGACGATTTATGAATTCAGAAATAATGGGTTTAAAACGGGGATTGTTACTTCTAAAAGAATGGAGATGCTTAAAAGGGGACTAAAACTTTTAAATCTCGAAAACTCTTTTGATGTATTAATTGCGGCAGAGGATACTAAAGAACATAAACCCTCTCCCGAGCCTTTGATTTGTGCCTGTGAAAGACTTAATGTTAAGCCTTGCAACACTTTATATGTAGGTGACAGTGTGTTTGATATTCTTTGTGCTAAAAATGCAGGTGTTAAAAGTTGCGGGGTAGGGTATACCCTGACGGAAACGGATAAGCTGTATGAGGCGGGAATGGATTTTCTTGTTGATGATATTCCTCATCTTTTAAAGGTGCTTAAATATGAATAAAGCTGTCCTCAAGTATATAATTACAAGTGAAAATGACGGGAAGACTGTTGAGAATATTTGCAGAAGAAAGCTTGATATTTCCGCAAAGCTTTTTAAGGTTTTAAAGCTTAACGGAAAGCTTAAGCTCAACGGAGAAGTTTGCAGAAGTATTGACGTTGTGGCTGAAAATGATATTCTGACAGTTGATGTAACTGAAAATGAAAGCTCACCTAATATTGTTCCTGTTAAAATGGAGCTACAGATAGTTTATGAAGATGAATATATTGTTGTTGTAAATAAGCCGAGAAATATGAGCGTTCACCCAAGTATGGGGAATTTTGATAACACCCTTGCAAACGGGATTGTTTATTATTGGAACGAAAAGGGTGAAATGCATAAATTTCACGCTGTCAACAGGATAGACAAAGACACTTCGGGAGTATGTGTTATTGCGAAAAATCAGTATAGTCACGGTGTATTGTCGGAGCAAATCAAAAACGGAGAGTTTATAAGGAAATATAAGGCTGTTGTCCGCGGAACGATTAACCCGCCTCAGGGAATTATCGATAGACCCATTGAGAGGGAAAAGGAAAGCGTTATAAAAAGAGTCGTGTCAGAAACGGGGAAAAGAGCTGTAACAGAGTATAAAACTATATATAAAAGCGGAAAATATTCTATGGTTGAGGCGTTTTTGCATACAGGAAGAACTCACCAGATAAGAGTCCATTTTTCTTATATGGGAAACCCTCTTGTGGGAGATTGGCTTTACGGGTTTGGCGATGAGGAACGGGAGATTGCAAAGGGACACTTGCTTCACGCGTATTATGCATCTTTTATTCATCCAAAGACTAAAGAAAGACTGATTTTTGATTTATCTGTTCCCGAAGATATGAAAATCTGAAATAAATTGCACAAATTTCTATTTTTGTCAGTATTTTATTTGGATATATCATAAAAATTTTAAAAAAGTGTTGACATAAGATGAATTTTGGGGTATTCTATATATAAGTGTTTAAAAGCTTAAAGGAGAGGTACTATGTTTGTTAAAGAGATAGTTGTGCAGAATCAGGTCGGTCTTCATGCAAGACCTGCAACTTTCTTTATTCAAAAGGCTAATGAATACAAATCAAGCATTTGGATTGAAAGAGATGAAAGAAAAGCTAATGCAAAAAGCCTTTTGGGTGTTTTGTCATTGGGTGTTACAAAGGGTGTCAGTGTTACTATTTCTGCTGACGGTCCTGACGAAGAAGAAGCGGTTAACACATTGGTTGAAATGATTTCTTCTGATTTTTCTTAAAATATTGATTTTGTTTGTATGCCTTACTTTGATGTAAGGCATATTTTTTTAATGAGGTAAGATATGAATTTTGAGCCAAAGATTTACGAAAAACTTAAAAATCTTCCTATGAGTCCCGGTGTTTATCTTATGAAAAATATTGACGGGACAGTTATTTATGTTGGGAAAAGCAAGGTGCTTAAAAACCGTGTCAGCCAGTATTTCCAGAATTCTGCATCTCATACACCAAAAACAATTGCTATGGTCAGTAAAATTGCTGATTTTGACTATGTACTTACGGATACCGAAGCGGAGGCTCTTGCTCTTGAGTGCAATCTTATCAAAAAGTATCATCCTCAGTATAATATTCTTCTAAAGGATGACAAACAGTATCCATATATAAAAATCACTACCAATGAAGAGTATCCAAGGGTAATGATGACCAGAAAAATTCTCCGTGACGGAGCAATGTATTTTGGACCTTATATGAGCGGATATATTGTGAGAGATACCCTTGATGTAATTAAAAAGATATTTCAGATAAGAAGTTGCAAAAAGGTTTTGCCAAGGGATATAGGAAAGGGCAGACCTTGCCTTTTATATCATTTAAAGCAGTGCAGTGCGCCCTGTGCAAATCTTATATCAAAAGAGGAATACAGAGAGGTATTTAATAAGATAGAAGATGTTTTAAAAGGAAATGTGGCTAATATTCTAACAGAGCTTGAAGAGAAAATGTTTAAGGCGTCGGAGCTTATGGAATATGAAAAGGCGGCAAATATCAGGGATAAAATTGAAAGTATCAAAACCCTTACACAGCGCCAGAAAATCAGCACAACCAAAACTGACAACAGAGATGTTGTGGGGATTTATTCCTCTGAGGAGGAGAGCTGTATACAGGTGTTTTATGTGCGTGACGGAAAAACTGTGGGAACAGAGCATTTTATATTTGAAAGCAAAAATTCAACAGAAGGGGAAACAATTGAGGCGTTTATAAAGCAGTTTTATTTTTCATCAACAAGTATTCCGAGGGAAATTGTTATCCCTTGCCTTTTTGATGAAATGGAGGATGTTGAAAACTGGCTGTCGGAAAATTGCGGTCACAAAGTTCATATTGTTGTGCCTCAAAGAGGCGATAAGAGCAGATTTTTGAAAATGGTCAATAAAAATGCGGAGGAATCTTATAAGCTGTATAAGTTTAAAAGAGATAAAGAGCAGTCCGACGGCAATAAAATTCTTGCATCTCTTAGGGATGTGCTGGGGCTTTACAATGTGCCGTACAGAATAGAGAGTTATGATATTTCCAATATTTCGGGTAAAGAAAGTGTCGGAGCGGAAATCGTTTATGAAAATGCAAAGCCTGTAAGAAAACATTATCGGAAATTTAATATAAAATCTGTTGAGGGTGCAAATGATTATGCAAGTATGCAGGAGGTTATCTTGCGCAGATTTAAAGAGGCCTATAAAGAGGACGAGCTTTTGGCAACAGGTGAAATGGAAAAAGGAAAAGAAAAATTTCTTCCTCTGCCTGATTTAATTTTGCTCGACGGAGGAAAGGGCCATGTTTCTGCAATAAAGGAAGTTCTTTCCGTTCTTGAGGAAGATGTTCCTGTTTTCGGCCTTGTTAAAGATGATAAACATCGAACCCGTGCTTTAACTGATGAAAACACGGAATTTGCAGTAGAAAAGGACAGCGAATTGTTTAAATTTCTTTTTGGAATGCAGGAGGAAGTGCATAGATACGCAGTTACGGCTTTTAGAAATAAGCATCAAAAAGCATCAACTGCCTCAGAGCTTGAAAAAATAAAGGGTATTGGAAGTGAAAAGCGGAAGAAATTGTTGAAGTATTTCGGAAGTGTGAAAAATATTTCCAAGACAAGTCTTGATGAGCTTGAAATTGTTCTTGATAAGAAAACAGCAAAGGAAGTTTATGAATATTTCCGCAAATGAAATTGTGCAGCGGCTTTGATCCGCTGCACATCAATATATATAAACAACCGAGATATATAAAATATCAAGGGTTGATTGCTTATACTTTATTATAAGCAACTAATTTTATTTTGTTACACAAAAGGAGAAAATATGCCGTTTATTGTTGATAAAAATATGAGAAAATCCTGTGTAGATACGCTTACAAAAATCGATAGCAGAATATTTTTCTCAAAGGACTGCAATTGGGTTTACAGACCTGTTAACACACACCCTGATTTGCAAATTCACTTTGCGGAAAAGGATTTGGCATTTGTTCCGCCTGAACTTTTTGAATATTATAGGTCTATTTTGCCCGATTATATCAAAATCAAAATAGGAAATAAAAGTCTTGGTGGGTCATATCCTGATAATGTTGCATACAATATAGCAAGGATTGGAAAGTATGTTATTGCAAATGAAAAGTATGCAGATGAACATATTATGAAACATTATAAAGAAAAAGGTTTTAAAACTATAAATATTAAGCAAGGCTATGCAAAATGTAACATCTGCACAGACGGGAAATCGGCTTTAACGGAAGATAAGGGGATATATAAAACCCTTACGGAAATCGGGATTGAAACAATGCTGATTTCACCTGGCAATGTAAAACTTGAAAATTTTCCCTATGGCTTTATCGGCGGAGCAAGCGGATATATTGATAATAAAATTCTCTTTTGCGGGGATATCTCTAATATCTGTGAAATTGCGGAGTTTTTTAAGGGGAACGGAGTAGCGGTTTTGTCCCTTGATAAGGAAAATTTAACAGATTACGGAAGTGTTCTTTATTTTGAATAAAAATACCTCTCGATGCTATAATACATATATAATCTTAAGGGGTGTTTTTATGGGTATTCATAAAGTTGACGATATAATTATTTATACTAATTCTGCTTTTTTTGATGAATTGTGTCATAAGGAGAATATTGAAAAGGAAATAGCAGAATGGATTGTTGATCATTATGAATATAATATTATTCTTGATATCCTTAATAAAAATTATGAGGGATTGACGGAGGTTGATAAAAAAGAGATTATATATTCTGTTATTAACAGCTTGTCTTTTGACAGAAATTCAAGGGAGAAAAAGATTGAGAACTGCCTTAAGAATTATCTTAAAACGGAAAATGAGATAAATCTTCAGGGGTTTGTAAGGTTTAGACTCAAGGAATACAGGAGTGAGCTTGAAAAAGTAATCGATAATACGATTGATGAGTATATAGTTGAAAGAGAGTATTTTGCATTTATTGATTTATTAAAGGAGTTTATAAGTTACCAACTCCCCGTTCTAAAATTTATGGAAGTCTATATGAGTGAAAATGGGGTAACTTATAAAGATGAAAAAGGTGAGGATATTAAAAATTATATAGATGAAAATGTCATTTTTGACGGGGATTTAACGGAAGAGGATAAGCTTTTGACAACCCTTGTGACCTTTGCCCCTGAAAAAGTTGAGATTAGATTTTCGGATGGTTATGAAAATGAAGAAATAAAGAGAACTATAAAACTTATTTTCGGAGAGAGGGTAAAATTTTTTTAAAAATATAATAAAAATGTTGACTTTTTTAGAAAAGTGAGTATAATAAAAAGAGTGAGATATTCCTCCTTAGCTCAGTCGGTAGAGCATGCGGCTGTTAACCGCAGGGTCGTTGGTTCGAGTCCAACAGGGGGAGCCAAAAAGCGTACTGATTTTCAGTACGCTTTTTTAAACAATACATATATTGATTTGTCAGAAAATGATGAATTGATTACAGGAGATTTATATGAGTGTTTACGAAGCAAAATATGAAAAACTTTTGAAGAAAATACAGAAGCCGTCAAGATATACGGGAAATGAATTTAACAGTGTTCATAAAACCGTAACTGATGATATGATGACTTTTGCATTTTGTTTTCCTGATGTTTATGAGGTTGGAATGTCCCATTTGGGAATGAAAATTCTCTATCATATGCTGAATGAAAGAGAGGACACTTTCTGTGAAAGAGTGTTTGCCCCCTGGCCCGATATGGAGGACCTAATGAGGGAGAATGATATTCCTCTGCTTTCAATGGAAAGCCACACCCCTGTATCTGAATTTGATATGGTCGGGTTTACTCTTCAGTATGAAATGTGTTACAGTAATGTTTTGAATATGCTATCTCTTGCCAATATTCCGCTCAGAACAAAGGAAAGAGGGATAAGCGACCCATTTATCTGTGCTGGAGGACCTTGCGCTTATAACGGAGAGCCTATTGCGGATATTATTGACTTTTTCATTCTGGGTGAGGGTGAGGAAATCAATAATGAAATTATGGACGCCTATAAAGAATGGAAAGGCACAAGCGATAATAGGGTAACATTTCTTGAAAAGATTGCAAAGATTGAGGGAATTTATGTTCCGTCTTTTTATGATGTTACATATAATTCTGACGGGACAATTAAGGCAATTGAGCCAAACCGCCCTGATGTCCCTGCAAGAATTAGAAAAAGAATAATATCAGACCTTGATAGTTGCTTTGTTCCCGAGAAACTGATTGTTCCGTTTATGGATATTATTCACGACAGAATTATGCTTGAAATTTTCAGAGGATGTATTAGAGGTTGCCGTTTTTGTCAGGCGGGATATCTTTACCGTCCTGTCAGGGAGCGGAGTGTTGAAAAGCTGACAGGGGTTGCCTTAGAGTGTATTAAAAACACAGGCTATGAGGAAATGTCCTTATCATCTTTATCAACAAGTGATTATACCAATCTCCAGACTCTTGTTGATAATCTCCATGAAATAACTGTTGACAAAAAAATAAATCTTTCCCTGCCGTCCCTTCGCGTGGATAATTTCTCTATGGAGCTTATGGAAAAGGTTCAAAAGGTTAAGAAAAGCGGTTTGACCTTTGCTCCGGAGGCGGGGTCTCAAAGGCTACGTGATGTTATAAACAAAAATGTTCTTGAAGAGGACCTTTTAAGAACGGCAGGAATTGCATTCCGTGGCGGATATGATCGGGTAAAGCTTTATTTTATGATTGGTCTCCCGACAGAAACAGATGAGGATATTGCGGCAATTGCAGAGCTTTCTGAAAAGGTAATCGGTGTGTTTTATGAAATTCCTAAAGAGGAGAGAAAAGGCAGAAATGTCAGCATAACAATAAGCACATCATCATTTGTTCCAAAGCCGTTTACTCCGTTCCAGTGGGAACCCCAGAATTCTATGGCGGAGCTTATAAGAAAACAGCAATTTTTAAAAGAACAGATTAAATCAAGAAAAATCGTATATAACTGGCATCAGAGCGAGGTAAGCTATCTTGAGGCGGTATTTGCAAAAGGTGACAGACGACTTGGAGATGTAATAATCTCTGCAACTGGGAAAGGATGCCGTTTTGACGGATGGGGCGAATATTTTGACTTTGAAAAATGGCTTGAAGCCTTTAAAGATTGCGATATAAACCCTGAATTTTATGCATACAGAAAAATTGAGCACGACGAAATTCTTCCCTGGGACCATATTGATACAGGTGTCAGCCGTGAATTTTTGGTTAAGGAGCATAACAAGGCTTATGAAGAAGTGACAACTCCCTCCTGTCGTGAAAAATGCTCAGGATGCGGAGCGGCAAGCTTTGGAGGAGGTGTTTGCTTTGAGTAAAAGAAGATTGAAATTCTCAAAAACGGGAATGGGTAAGTACATTTCTCATCTGGATTTACTTCGCGCATTCACAAGAGCCATCACCCGTGCAGAACTTCCCGTTCGATACACGCAAGGGTTTAATCCTCATCAGATAATAACATTTTCCTTGCCTCTCCCAATAGGGGTTACAAGTGAAACGGAATTTGTTGATATTGACTTTGAGGATATTGCGGATAATTCGGTTATAATGGGTAAACTTAATGAAAACCTACCGCCGGATATAAGAATTCTTTCTGTGGGTGAGCTTTTGCATAGTGCAAACGATATCTGTCTTGCGGATTATGAAATAAATCTTAAAGCACCTGAAAATGTTGATGCAAGTTCAGTAACGGGATTTTTCGGCAAGGAAAATGTTTCTGTTATGAAAAAAACGAAAAAGGGTGACAAAGAAGTAAATCTTATGGAATATATACATAAGGCAGAGATTTTGAATTGCATCCAAAACGAACTGAATATGAAAGTAACTTTATCAGCAGGCGGGTCAATGAATATTAAGCCTGACATAATGATTTCAGCATTGGAAAATGAGCTTGGCTATGAGTTTGATGAAGTTTATGTTCACAGAACGAAAATTTATGTAAATCAAAACGGAGAAGTTTGTGAAATGAAATAGAGGGCAGATGCCCTCTATTTTTTTAGATTATAAAATGCGTCAATGCCTTTAAATTCAGCTGATAGACAAAGGTCTTCTTCAATCCTTAAAAGCTCGTTATATTTTGCTGTGCGGTCGGTCCTTGAGGGGGCTCCTGTTTTTATCTGACCCGAGTTTGTTGCAACTGCAAGGTGAGCGATTGTTGTGTCCTCAGTCTCCCCGCTTCTGTGGGAAATAACAGCAGTATAGCCTGCCTGTTGTGCCATTTTAATAGCGTCAAGAGTTTCGGTAAGTGTCCCGATTTGGTTTACTTTAATCAAAATTGAGTTTGCAACTTTTTTATCTATTCCCTTTTTAAGCCTTGTTGTATTAGTAACAAAAAGGTCATCGCCCACAAGCTGAACAGTATTGCCAAGCCTTTCCGTGAGCATTTTCCAACCGTCCCAATCTTCTTCAGCCATTCCGTCTTCAATGGATATAATAGGATATTTCTGACACAAATCTGCCCAGAAATTAACCATTTCTTCGGAGGAATAAGTTTTTTGGGTTTTCCAAAAACTGTATTTTCCCTCATTTCCCTCTTTTTTTGCTGCTTCATACATCTCTGTTGAAGCGGGGTCAAGAGCAATTTTAAAATCAACATAGGGACGATAGCCTGCCTGCTCAATTGCCTCTAAAATTAGTTTTATTGCATCTTCATCACTGTCAAGGTTTGGCGCAAAACCACCCTCGTCACCGACGGCGGTTGAATATCCTTTTTGTTTTAAAATCTTTTTAAGAGTGTGAAAAACTTCAACACAGTTTTTAATGCCTGTGCGGTAATTGTTTGCCCCAACAGGCATAATCATAAATTCCTGACAGGAAATGGAGTTATCCGCGTGCTTGCCTCCGTTTATAATATTCATCATAGGAACAGGCAAGGTTTTTGCATTAACCCCGCCAAGATATTGGTAAAGCGGGAGAGTTGTATACATCGCACCTGCTTTTGCACAGGCTAATGAAACGCTTAAAATGGCGTTTGCACCAAGCCTTGATTTATCGGAAGTCCCGTCAAGTCGGATTAAGGAACTGTCTATTGCCGTTTGGTCAAGAGCGTTAAGCCCTACCAATGTATCGGAAATTTCGTTGTTTATATTATTGACGGCATTTAAAACTCCGTTTCCCATATATCGTTCATCTCCGTCACGAAGCTCCACTGCCTCAAATGCACCGGTCGACGCCCCCGACGGAACAGACGCCCGTCCAAAGCTCCCGTCTTCTAAAACAACCTCTGCCTCAACGGTTGGATTTCCTCTCGAATCGAGAATTTCTCTTGCATAAACCTCTTCAATGGCAACATAATTTTTCATATTTTAACCTCCTTTTATAAAGGTATTTTTATCAAAACAGGTAAATGTTATTCTTATTATGAAAATTTTGTATATTATTTAAAAATCTGCAAATATTACAGGTGAGGTGGAAATATGCTTATAACTTTTATAAGAACAATAATCGTTTATTTTTTTGTAATTGGCGTAATTCGCCTTATGGGTAAAAGACAAATAGGTGAGCTTGAACCATCAGAGCTTGTGGTAACGATTATAATTTCAGAGGTTGCGGCAATGCCTATTCAGGATAATTCCGAGCCTCTTGCGTCATCAATTATGGCAATTGCTTTGTTACTCATTCTTGAAGTAATTATTTCGTTTATTGCGTACAAAAGCAGAGGTTTTAGAAAATTTTTGTACGGAACACCAAGTATCCTGTATTCAAAAGGAAAAATTGACCAGAAAGAAATGGAAAGACAGCGATTTAATGTTAATGACCTTATGGAAATAGTACGAAATAACGGAACATCTACTCTAAATGAAGTTGATTTTGTCATTGTGGAAACTAACGGAAATGTCAGTGTTTTGCTTAAAGGGGAAAATAAAAATGTTACCATCAAGGATTTAAATTTGCCCGCAAATGAAGAAGAGTTAAGTTATATCGTGATTGATAATGGAAAAGTGAATAACAAAAGCTTGTCCAAATTAGGATTTAATGAAAGTTGGGTGCAAAAGAAAATAAGTGAAAAAAATATATCAGATGTTAAAGAGGTGTATTGTATGGGAGCTGACAGAAACGGAAATACATTTATAATAAGAAAGGAAAAATAATTTTGAAAAAATTTGTGACTCTGTGTGTGTTTCTGATAGTATTGCTTGCACTTATAATAGTGCATTCTGTTTCAATGACAAAACTTGGAAACAATATAGGAAGTCTTTCGGAAAAAGTTATGAAAAATGCAGAAAATGAGAAATGGGAAGATGTTCTTACTGATATGGATGAGATGAACCGTTTGTGGGAAGAAAAAAGTATCTGGACAGCACTAACCATGAAAACAAATGAATTGGAAGAAATAGAAACAAGTTTCTTGCAAAGCAGAAAATATGCCGAACTTTCGGAAAAAGAAATGTTTTTAGGTGAGTTTATAATGTTTTCAAATCTTGTAAAACACATTCCGAACCACGAAGGATTTCACATAGAAGAATTACTTTAAAAAAATTCAAAAAAGGTATTGACAAGGGGATGAAAGTGTGGTAATATGGTAAAGCTGTCGCCAAGAGGGGACAGGGTATAGAGCAGAAAAAACTTTTGAAAAAAGTTAAAAAAAGTACTTGACAAAAGGAAAAGACTGT
>JAZRTD010000114.1:0-3299 GCA_045651845.1 Clostridia bacterium
CCACCATAAATAAGTGTTGATGCTTTCTTTGAGCTGATTCTTTCTCTCTCTCATAAGCTGAGCATCCTGCTCAAATCCAAGCTCGTTTGCCAATAATTCAAGGTAATGGCAACCAACATAAACCTCTGTATTTGTATCAACCGCAGCATATTCCCCTGCGTATTCAAGGTATGGAATGAATGTTTCCTCAAAAACGGCAGTAATCAGGCCTGTTTTTTCGTCCTGACGGTTTAAAAACCACCAGTCGTTATATTTTTTTAACATAGTGTATGCCGCTTGTTTCAATTTATCGTCTGTTGAGCCTTTGAGAATATGGTAAGTAGCATCAAAAATTTTAGGTAATGACGAAACACCTTCATTTTGCTTTGAGTGGTGGTTTCCTTCTCTGTGCGGCGGTAAAACATCCTCGCCCCAAAGACAAATTCTTCCATCCTCTTTCTGGGACTCAATAAAATTCCAAATAGATGTTTCCGCAAACTTTCTGTCTTCCCATTTGTATCCGCACAAAGCTAAAGCAGAATCAAGCTGCCACCATTGTTCACCATATCCGCCGCCCGGTGAAAAATAAGGATAGTTAAACCCAAATTTCTTCGCGTGGTCTTGTTTGCAAACCTCAAGACATTCCCAAGAATAATCAAAATCTTCCTGTGTTACATTCTTTAAATTAAGCTTCATACATAAAACCCCTTTGCTAAAAATTAACCTATACCAAACTTCATCTTAGATAGGCTTTAAAATACTAAAATTTTGACTTATTTAAATCAAATAAGTGAGTTTATTATAAGATATATCGTCAAAAAATGCAATACTTTTCATTAATTTTATTAAAAAAACCGGAAAAAGATTACAGGCGGTTGGCTTTATTGCATAAAATGTATTCCTATACCTTTAAAATCTTGACAATTCTGCAAAAATGGTGTATTATTTAATCTAATATAACTATAACGCTTTTGCGGGAAAGGAGCGTAATTGATGAACAAACAGTTTGATGAATATCTTTCAATGGTTTTTGAAGGACAAAAACATTTTGAGGGCATCCCAACACATTGGTATAGTGACTATAATGTTAAAAGAGGGCTTCGTAATGCCGACGGAACAGGTGTTTTAGCAGGGCTTACGGCAATCGGCGAAGTTCACGGGTATCTTGTTGACGAGGGTAACCGTGTTCCCATAGAGGGAAGCTTAAGATACAGAGGAATAAGCATTAAAGATATAGTTGATAACTGCTTAAAGGAAGACCGTTTTGGATTTGAAGAGGTTGCTTTCCTTTTAACCTTTGGTTATCTTCCAAACCGTGACCAGCTTCAGCAGTTTACAAAGCTTTTGGCATCTAACAGAACTTTGCCTGAAGGCTTTGCGGAGGATATGATTTTAAAGGCGCCCAGTAAGAATATAATGAATAAGCTGGAAAGAAGTGTTCTCGCCCTTTATTCTTATGATGATAACCCTGATGATATTTCTGTTCCGAACCTTTTAAGACAGAGTCTTGAGCTTATCTCAAGATTTCAGATGATGATTGCTTATGCTTATGCGGCAAAGATGCACTATTTTAACGGAACGAGTCTTGTGCTGCATAATTCAAATCCGGAGCTTTCCACAGCTGAAAACTTTTTCTATGTAACCCGTGCTAATCATAAATTTAAGCCCATTGAGGCGAAAATTCTTGACCTTGCATTGATGCTTCACGCAGAGCACGGAGGCGGTAATAACTCGGCTTTTGCAATCCGTGTTTTATCTTCGTCAAATACAGATACATATTCAGCCATTGCCGCAGGTGTCGGCTCATTAAAAGGACCAAAACACGGCGGGGCGAACCGCAGTATGATGCAGCAGATGGAGGAAGTTAAGGCGGCTGTTTCCAACTGGGAGGACGAGGAAGAGGTTAAAGAATACCTTTGCAAGGTTCTTCGCAAGGAGGCAGGTGACGGATCAGGTCTTATATACGGCGTGGGCCACGCGATTTATTCTCTGTCTGATCCGAGAGCCTTGGTTCTTGGCGAGTGTGCAAGAACTCTCGCGGAAGAAACAGACAATATGAAAGAATATAGGCTCTATGAGGCTGTTGCCAAGATGGCTCCTCAGGCCTTTAAAGAGGTTAAGGGAATAACTGCGGCGATGCCGATAAATGTTGACTTCTATTCAGGATTTATCTATAAAATGCTTGGTATTCCAGAGGATTTATATACCCCGATTTTTGCAATGGCGAGAGTTGTTGGCTGGTGTGCCCACAGAATAGAAGAGATTATGACAGGCGGAAAGATTATTCGCCCTGCTTATAAGAGCGTTGTTGAAAGAAGCGGATATATTCCGATTGATGAAAGATAAAATTTAAAACTTCAGGGATTGGTGAAATTCCATACCGGTGGTCAAAGCCCACGAGCCTTATAAGAGGTTGATTTGGTGAAACTCCAAAGCCGACGGTATAGTCCGGATGAAAGAAGAGATGTGTGTATTTTATGCCCCGTGGAGTTTTATCCGCGGGGTTTTGCATTATGAAAGGAATGATTTTATGAAAACCTATAAAATAACAAAAATTGCCGCAATGGTGGCAATTTCTGTATTACTTCAGTATATGGCAATGTTTATTCCCTTTAAAGTGGGCGGATTTTTAGACTTGGATATTTCAGACTTCCCTGCCATAATCGGAACACTTGCTATGGGACCCGTGGAGGGAGTTTTGATTGAACTTCTGAAAAATGTTTTGCATCTCCCCGTTTCAACAACAGGATTTGTTGGCGAGCTTGCCAACTTTGTTGTAAACGGAACATTTGTTTTGGTTATCGGTTTGGTTTACCGATTAAATAAAACAAAAAAGGGTGCGCTTATTTCCCTTATCCTGGGAACTGTGGTTATGACCCTTGCGGCAATTCTGACAAACCGCTATATTATGCTCCCAATGTTTATAAAAGATGCTCCCGTAAGCCTTTATTGGGATACTGTTTTTGCACTGATAACACCATTTAATTTCGCAAGAGGAATTGTGCTCGCGCTTTTAACGTTTTTCTCTTATAAGAAGCTTCGGATACTTCTATAAAATAAATGCAAAATAAGTGAGCATATATAAAAAAGACGGCTTTAAGCCGTCTTTTTGTTATGCTTTTAAGGATTATGCTTTTTTGAGATTATATGTTTTGTTGTTGTAGTCAACTGTTACAACGCTTCCGTCAGAATATGTAATTGCGAACACATTATCCGCAATCTCCTTATGCTCTTCCATAAATTCATACTGAAGATAGGAAAGCTCTTTATATTCATCATAAGCCTTTTTAACCGCAAGAGTTGCAGTTTCAATTTCCTCG
>JAZRTD010000115.1:0-1979 GCA_045651845.1 Clostridia bacterium
ATTCATCAATATTTGCATTTCTTATATATTTCGGGTTTTGAGCACCTTTGTATTTTTCTGATATATATGGCCCTTCAAAATGAAATCCAAGCATATTTGCACCGCAAATTTCAGAAACTTTTTTATCTGAAATACTTTTCAGAGAATTAAAATCAACAGTCATAGTTGTAGGGAGCCAAGATGTTGTTCCGCTATCAGCATATATCGGTGCCATCTTTTCTATTTCCCCATCCATAGTATCATAACCGCCGCAACCGTGGGTATGTATATCGATGAGTCCCGGCAGAATTTTATAGCCTTTTAAGTCAATTCCTTCTTCTTTTGTCTTTCCAATACTAAAAATTTTACCGTCCTTAACAACTATATCAACAATTTCGTTGTTCAAATTGACATTTTTATATACTATATTCATAATAATCTCCTTATATTTCTTTTATAATAGCTTGAATTGATAATGAATATTGAGAGGGAGTCATTCCTGTTATTTTCTTAAATTGTCTTGAAAAATAATGTATGCTTGAATATCCGAGAATTTCAGAAATCTGTGAAATATTATAATTGTCCTCACGCAAATACTGTTTCGCTAAATCTATTTTCAAAGACAAAAAATATTCAATGGGTGCAAGTCCTGTACAGTTTTTAAATAATGTCGTAATCGTAGTTTTATTAGAACCGCTGAACCTAACTAAATCCGCTATGGTAATTCTTTCAAAAATTCTGTCAAGCATATAATTTTCTATCATCCCAAACAAGAGGTTATCCCTGTTCATATTTGTAACAGATTTTTGAATAGGCACAGAGTTTAGTCTTAAAAATGAGATTAACAGTTCGGAAATACACTGCTTTATAAGCTGTTCGGAGCCAAAACGCTGAATTTTCTTTCTTGTTAATTTTTTAGTGTAGGGATTATCAAGAGGAGTTGAGAAACTTCCTGTGTATTCAGATATGATTTTTGATATAATCGCCTTTTGTTCCTGACCCATAGACAAAATTTTATCTTTAAAAAATTTCATTGCATCAGAGTTACACTCAAACGAAACAATGGCAACATTTGGGGCGGAGTCAGAAAAAGCGGAAATGGTATGCCATTCATTAGGTTTGTGAAAAATAATTTCACCTTGTTTTAGGGTATATGTTTCGTTATCCCTGCTGACCATAATATTCCCTTTATCCGCATACACCAGTTCCCAAAAATCGTGTTTTTCCCCTGAATACGAAAAGTTAACAGGATATTCAAAATAATGAACAGTATATAATTTACTGATATTTATTTCATTTTTTAATCTTACACCAATATACTCTTGCATAAAAATCGCCCCGCTTCTTAAATATATTCTATCAAAATATTAAAACAAAATCAAGACAAATTTATTTTTTGTGCAAAACAATTTTACTTTTGTGTAAATCTTTTTTAAAACATTTGATATATAATCTAAGTAGTTTCAAAAAACAATTAAAGTGGGGAATGAATAATGAACAAAAAAACATCTATTGTTGTTATGGCTGCAGGAATGGGAAGCCGTTTTGGCGGACTCAAACAAATTGAACCCGTTGGTCCAAATGGTGAGTCAATTCTTGAGTTTTCAATTTTTGATGCAAAAAGAGCTGGCTTTGGCGAAGCTGTTTTCATAATAAGAAAAGACTTCGAAGAAGATTTTAAAAATAAAATTGGCAAAAAAGTTGAAAAATATATGGATGTTAAATATGTTTTTCAGGATATGAATAATATCCCTTCTGCATATTCTGTCCCTGACGAAAGAACAAAGCCTTGGGGCACAGCTCACGCTATTTACTGTTGCAAGGATGCTGTTAAAAACTCATTCGCAGTTATAAACGCGGATGATTATTACGGAATTAATTCATTTAAGATAATCCACGATGAAATTTCTTCAAATGATGAAATCTGTATGGTAGGCTATAAACTCGGAAACACACTAACAGAAAACGGAACAGTTGCAAGAGGGGTTTGTGAGATAACC
>JAZRTD010000116.1:0-2305 GCA_045651845.1 Clostridia bacterium
TTATGGAATTTTCAAGAAACGGATAATGGGTGCACCCAAGGACAACGGCATCAACTTTATTTATATACGGTTTCAAAATATTTTTAAGAAAGCCTTCCACTTCTTCACCCTCTAAAACTCCCTGTTCAACCCATTCCATAAGTCCGGGGCAAGGAAGAATAAAAACTTCTCCTAACCCCTTGTACCTTTCCAAAAGCTCCTTAAACTTACGCTCTCTTAATGTTACCTCCGTTGCCATCACTAAAACTTTTGAATTTTCCTTGTGCATAAGAGCAGGTTTTAATGCAGGCTCAACCCCGACCACAGGGATATTAGGATATTTATGCCTTAAAATTTCCGCCGCAACAGAAGTTGCCGTGTTGCAAGCAATAACTATTGCCTTAACATCCTTTTCTATAAGCATTTCAGCATTTTTAACGGATAAATCCTGAACATCTTTAGCTGACTTCGTTCCATAGGGAGCGTTAAGCGAGTCCCCGAAATATATAAAATTTTCACTGGGCATAAGCTTTACCGCCTCACGAAGAACACTTATTCCACCCACACCCGAATCAAAAAATCCAATTGGTTTTTTTCGGTTTTCCACTTTAAATCATCCCTTTATCATTTTTTTAGAACAACGAAGCAACGCTGGGTCGTTTCTGTTGGTATATCAAAACAAAGTTCACCATAAAAGCCCGAAACCTCAAGCCCCGCCTCTTTTGCGGTATCTCTTATTTCCTGTTCACTATATGCACGCTCCGCCTGTTCTTCTGTATATCTTATATACTTATCCCCTTGCTTTTCAAAAAAATCAAGGTTGAAATAACAGATTTTCGTTTTTTCGTCATACTCATTCTGCCAAACATAGAAAATATTCTTTTCTTCTGTCACATAAGTATTATTCCCCAAAACAGTACTTATTTTATACTCCGAATTTATATCAAAAATCATTATTCCGCCAGGATTGAGATAATTTCTGACAAGCTTTAAGGTTTTCAGCAAATCACCCTTCTCTGTCAGATAATTAACTCCGTCAAGACTGCATATTATGGCATCAACCGTACCATAAAGCTCAAACTCTGTCATATCCTGATTAAGATAGAGAATATCAAGATTTTCTCCGTATGCCTTTTCACGGGCAATATCAAGCATTTCAAAGGACATATCAATCCCAATCATATCATAGCCCCGTCTTGCCATAATGGAGGTTAATGTCCCTGTTCCGCAGGCAAGGTCCAAAACAAGCTGGGGCTTTATATTCTCTTTTTTAAAGACTTTTTCAATATAGTCCGCATAAGCCTCATAGTCTATATCCTGAAGCTTTTCATAAAGAACTGCAAAATCTCCGTACATTTTTCTCTCCTGCCTTTTATTCGCTTTTCTTAAGCTTATCTCCCGTGTAAGATGCGAGAAGTTTCTTTTCTCCTACGCCCTCAAACTCAATCACAAGGAACAAGTCTGCCCCCATAGGTTTCGCACTTTTGACAACTCCGTTTCCGAAAGCCGTATGAATAACCTTATCGCCCTCGCTATATGAAGCGACGCTGACATTTTTCGGTTTCTCCTGAGTTTTCCCAAGACTAGCACTTGCCCTGTCAAAGGCAGGTCTTCCCGCTGTTCCCGTAATATCGAACCCGAATGATGCGGATTTAACCTTCTTCGGGAACTGCCTTTCCATAAGCTCATCGGGAATTTCCTCAATAAATCGGGATTCTGTTTCATATCTGGTTGAGCCAAATAACGTTCTGCATCTTGCGTTGGTTATAAATAGCCGTTTTTTCGCTCTTGTTATGCCAACATAGCAAAGACGGCGTTCCTCTTCAAGCTCATCCTCCGACTCCATAGAACGCATACCGGGGAAAATTCCCTCCTCCATTCCAACTAAAAATACATTAGGGAATTCAAGGCCTTTTGCACTGTGAAGTGTCATAAGAGTAACCGTTTCTGCCGATTCATCATAGTTATCAATATCAGCAACAAGAGATATATCCTCAAGCAAGGTTTCAAGAGTTGTTTCAGGATTATTTTTAACCGCATCAACAACCATTGACAAAAATTCCTTGATATTTTCAATTCTTGTTTGGTTTTCAACTGTTTTTTCAACTTCAAGAGCACTGATGAGTCCACTCCTTGCAATAACCTCACCAACAAATTTTTCGAGACTATTTTCGCTCTCAAGAGTATTTCTCAGGCTCTCAATTATTTCAGTAAAGCCAAAAATCTTATTTTTCGCCTTGGAAAGTTCTTCAAAATCAGAAACCCTTTGACAGATTTCGTACATACTTTTCCCGTTTTCCTGGGCAATACTCTCAATTTTATCAAC
>JAZRTD010000117.1:0-1789 GCA_045651845.1 Clostridia bacterium
AAGATATCCATACTTTCTCTGAAACCCTTTATGTAAAATCAACAGAAAGAGTTTATAATATGATAATTGAAACATTAAAAAGGATGAAGGGTTAACCCTTCATCCTTTTTTTCACCTCATCAGTCACTTCGTGTCAGCTTCTCCTTAGAGGAGAAGGCGATTAGTTGAAATAACTTTCCGTTAAAGCTTTTGCGGTCTGGATTTCGGGGAAGTTATCCTCAAAATATTCTTCCATAAAATCACAAAAAATGTTTTCCGTTTCAAAGTGCCCTGCATCAATAGTATTAAGACCGATTTCCGAGGCGAACTGGGCGTCGTGATGCCCTATGTCTGCAGTGAGATAAACATCAGCGCCTGCGTGGAGAGCACATTCCATAAGGTCACCGCCGCTGCCTGAGCATACGGCAACCGTTCGGATTTCCTCTACCGGATTTCCCACGGTGCGGAGAGTTCTTGAGCCAAGGGTTGCACGGACAAAGTCCGCAAAGTCTTCAAGGCTCATAGGCGGTTCAAGAAAGCCCACTCTTCCTATATTATCAAGGAGCGTGCCTGAAGAGCTTATGCATTCCTCTTCCGTATAAGCTCTCACCTCTTCAAGGCCCAGAGCGTCGGCTAAAAGGTCGTTCATTCCGCCCTCTGCCTTGTCAAAGTTAGTGTGCATACTGTAAACACAGATTCCGCTTTTAATAAGGCTTATAATGAGTCTTCCCGTCGGGTCGCTTTCGGTTATCTTTGAAAGAGGCTTAAAAATAAGGGGGTGATGGGTTATTATAAGGTTTGCGCCGAAATTTTGCGCCTGCTTTAAAGTTTCGGAGTTAATTTCAAGGCAGAAGAAAACCTTGCCTGCCTGATTTTCATAATCGCCCAGCAAAAATCCCGAGTTGTCCCACTTTTCTGCAAGATAAGGGGGAGCAATTCTTTCAAGCTCCTTTATAATATCACAAATTCTCATTCTCAATCATCTCCTTAAGATTTTTAAGCTCGCAGAGCCGTTTAAGATTTTTCTCGTTTTCCGACTTTGAAAGACCGTTTATCTGTTTATCAAGCTTTGAAAGGCGCTGGTTTCGATAGCTTTCAAAATTTTCGTTTTTCTCAATTTTCTTTCCCATATAAAGCTCCGCCTTGGTGTATGGGGTGTCCTCGCCTACGGAAACAAGCATAATCGTATAAAGCTTTTCCTCCTCACGGACAATAAATTCCTTTTCTATAATGTAGCCGTTTTGGTTTAAATATTCCCGAAGCTCTGTGCTTGCCGTCATTGGCTGGAGAATAAGAGTCTTTGCCGACCTTGCGACGGCTTTTGAGTCCTCTAAAATCTGTGCGATTAAAAGTCCGCCCATTCCTGCAATTATAATGGTTTCCGCCTCATTTTCTGAAACGGTTTCAAGACCGCCTCCCAGACGGACAGATACTTTTTCCTCTGCCCCATATGAGGAAACGGTGGATTTTGCCCTTTCGACAGGACCTTTGCGAATATCCGAGGCAATTGCATTTTCGCATTTTCCCGAAAGCGTCAGGCATACGGGGATATATGCGTGGTCAGTCCCTATATCGCAGGCGGTTTTGCAAGGGGGAACAATATCGTATATTTTTTGAAGTCTTGGTGTCAGTTTTGGTAATCTCATAAATTTTCCTCATATCTTTCCTGATTTTATTTTATAACTTGGGGAGAAGAATGTCAAGAGAAAAAAGGAATTTGCAGAAAAGCGTGGAAAAATATGAAAAAGAGCAGTTTTTGAAAAGGCGGTGTCATTATGGAAATTCCACGGGTCATAAGCGAGAGGATTGA
>JAZRTD010000118.1:0-1545 GCA_045651845.1 Clostridia bacterium
ACAACACGATCTGCTATAATGGAACCGTGAAAACAATATAATAAGGAGAAAGACTATGAATTATGTGTTTACAGAGATGTCTGAGGAAGGCGAACGGATTTCAGTAGAGTATCGTGTTAACCCCGGAGAAAGAGTTGGTATAACCGGCGAATACACCATAAATGATAAAAAGGAGACAATAATGTCACCAAAAATATTTTTCACGGAAGAGGAAGCGGTATGCTGGTGCAACTGGCTTGTGGAAAATAAGGTGTTGCCATCATCGCTTAATCAAATTCTTTGCGATGAATTATACATATTATAATCTCTATCTATGTCTGCTTTTCCGGCAGACATAAAATCCCACCAAATGTCTGCTCGGGTTGCAGGCATAAAATCCCACCTAAAAGAGAACTGTTTCTCCGTAAAAACTGCAAGGATATGACCTTGCAGTTTTTTATTGCGGTAGAATCAAACACTTTTCCCTTGAGGTTGCAAAATATATAATAAATTTAATTATAATACTTGAAAAATCAGGAAAAAGGTGCTAAAATGAGAGCGGTGATATAATTATTAACAGATAGTAAACTAAAACCAATAAGAATGCTAGATAATACAGCGTTCTCAAAAGAAGAAATTAATGAAATTGATAATATAATTCTATAAACGGAGGATAAAAATGATATACAAAAAAGTTTCATTGGACGATAATGCCTATTTGGAGGTATATGTTGCAGATGCAACAAAGGATTTTACAAGAAAAGCAATTTTGGTTATTCCAGGCGGAGGATATAGTATGGTATGTTCCGACAGAGAGGGGGAGCCTATAGGAATGGCATTTATGCCTTATGGATATAATGCGTTTGTTTTACATTATTCTGTTAAGGAAAAGCCGTTTCCACACCACCTTATCCAGGCATCAAAGGCTATTAAGCACATAAGAGACAACGCAGAGGAATATAACATTGACCCAGAGCAGGTTTTTGCTGTTGGATTTTCTGCAGGAGGACATCTTGCGGCTTCACTTGGTACTATGTGGCATAAAAAGGAAATATATGAGGCTTTGGAAATGCCTCATGGATATAATAAACCAAACGGTGTAATGCTGATTTATCCCGTAATTACCGGAGGTGAAAAATCTCACAAAAACAGTTTTAAAAGTTTATTAATGAATGAGAATCCCACAGAAGAACAGCTCAAAGAGGTCAGCATAGAAAACAATGTAGATGAGAATTCAAGCCCGATGTTTATTATGCATACCTCAAATGACCAGACGGTTAATGTATATAATTCGCTTGTTCTTGCAGAAACTCTGGCAAAGCAGGAAATAAAGTTTGAATTGCATATATATCCTGATGCACCTCACGGTGTTGCGCTGGGGAATAAGATAACAAGCGGAAATTGGGATAAATATGAAAATGTTGCAATATCAAAGTGGGTTGAAAGTGCAGCGGTATGGGCTGAAAGCATCGTTGAAGAATATTAAAAATGATGCAGAGAATGCGGTTTTTATGAATTTACTTGTGATGATTTATCGTTCTTTTTGAGTCATTTTTGAGTCAGCTT
>JAZRTD010000119.1:0-1883 GCA_045651845.1 Clostridia bacterium
TCCCGGACCACGGGATGGTTTTGTTTCTCCAACGCTGTATGACGGGAAGTTATAGTGGTGGATATATCTTCTGTATTCCTCTGTGTCAAGACCGTCTATAATCTGCGCATCCCCGATTGCACCGAGAGTTGCAACAGTTAAAACCTGTGTCTGACCTCTTGTAAACATACCGCTTCCGTGTGTTCTTCCAAACAAGCCAACTTCAGCCGCAAGAGGACGGAGCTGGTCGATTGTTCTGCCGTCAACACGCTTTCCTTCGTCTAAAAGCCATCTTCTTACAACTGTTTTCTGGAGCTTATAAAGAGCTTCGTCAATCTGTGTCTGATATTCTTCAACAGGATACTTTTCTTCAAAGTGTTCATAAACCTTTTCGTAAACAACCTTTAATCTGTCATCACGAACAGTTTTATCGTCTGTATCCATAGCTTCCTTAACCATATCTTCAGCAAAATCTTTAATATCGTTAAAGAGAACTTCGTCAACTGTTATATGCTCATATTCAAACTTAGGTTTGCCGATTTCGTCCTGAATGCCCTTGATAAATTCAACGATTTTCTTGATTTCCTCGTGAGCAAACATAATTGCATCATACATAACATCTTCAGGAACTTCATTTGCCCCTGCTTCAATCATAACAACCTTCTGTGCGCTGCCTGCAACAGTTAAGTTAAGGTCGCTCTTTTCTCTTTGCTCGAGGGTCGGGTTAATAACAAATTCGCCGTCAACCAAACCAACATAAACTGCCGCAATCGGACCATTAAATGGGATATCCGAAATAGAAACAGCCGCAGATGCACCAATCATAGCACAGAATTCAGGAGCATTGTCCTGCTCAACAGACATAACTGTTGCAACGATAGAAACATCATTTCTTAAATCCTTCGGGAAAAGCGGACGCATTGGTCTATCAATAACTCGGGATGTTAAAATCGCATTTTCTGACGGTTTACCCTCTCTTTTCATAAAGCTTCCTGGGATTTTACCAACAGCATACATTTTTTCTTCATAGTCAATACTGAGCGGGAAGAAATCAATCCCGTCTCTTGGTTTTGCAGAAGCAGTTGCAGCAACCATAACGGCAGTATCACCGTATCTTACCATAACAGCTCCGTTTGCAAGACCTGCCATTTTGCCGTTTTCAATTGTAAGCTTTCTTCCGGCAACTTCTGTTTCAAAAGTCTTAAAATTAAACATTTTTTCCTCCTGTTTTTTTGGGGTCTGCTGCTTAGCACTTAGGAAAGGGCTTTAACATAAAAGCGCTTTTCTAACTGCTAAAGAACAAACCTCCGCATTTTTATTTAATATTAAGCAAGTCTTTGCATAATGCAAAGACTCGCCCATAATTATTTTAGTGTCTTAAACCAAGTGCATTAACAATAGCACGGTATCTCTCAATATCATTCTTCTGAAGATATGCTAAAAAGCTTCTTCTTACACCAACCATCTTTAAAAGACCGCGGCGTGAATGATGGTCCTTCTTGTGAACCTTAAGGTGTTCATTAAGCTCGTTAATTCTCTCTGTGAGAAGAGCGATTTGAACTTCAGGAGAACCTGTATCTCCTTCGTGTGTTGCAAACTTTTTGATAAGTTCCTGTTTTCTTTCTTTTAACATTTTTATACCTCCATTTTCTTATCCCCTTAAAGCATAGTTTGAGGCGGAGTTCTTTCCCCCAGACCAAGCTTTAGGTTAAACATCCTTAATATAATATCACATTATTTCGGATATGTCAACAATTTTCTTTAAATTATTCTTCAACAAATTCGCTTTGCTCTTTTTCAGCATCTATATATATCTTTCCTGCAATAAGAGCGAGAATTAGTGCAAAAACACCCTTTTTAAAAATTCTGCTTAAAACCGCCCCTGAAAACAGTCCCAAAGCCAA
>JAZRTD010000120.1:0-1274 GCA_045651845.1 Clostridia bacterium
CCGCTTATATGTCTTGAATAATTTTCAATTCCCGAACAAAATCCCGTTTCCCGCATCATTTCAATATCATACATTGTTCTCTGTCTGATTCGCTGTGCCTCGATTAAATAGTCTTTTTCCGTGAAATATTTTTCCTGCTCATCAAGCTCTTTAAGGATACTTCCAATAGCTCGCTCCATTTTGTCCTTTGTTGTGACATAATGGGATGCGGGATAGATGGCACAGTGCTTTAAATTTGCAACAACCTCGCCTGTTGTCGTATTTATTTCGCTTATTCTGTCAACCTCATCGCCGAAAAACTCAACTCTTAAAGCATTTCCGCTTGAATATGACGGAAAAATATCTATAACATCGCCTCTGACTCTGAATTTATTTCTTTCAAAAGCCATATCGTTTCGTTCATACCTGATTTCAATCAGTTTATCAATTACCTCATCTCTGTCCTTTATCATTCCGGGACGGAGCGAAATAACCATATTATGGTAATCAATGGGGTCGCCAAGGCCATATATACAGGAAACGCTTGCAACAATCAAAACATCGTTCCTCTCCGAAAGCGCCGCTGTGGCACTATGCCTAAGCTTATCAATCTCATCATTGGTCTGTGCATCCTTTTCAATATAAGTATCAGAATGAGGAATATACGCCTCCGGCTGATAATAGTCATAGTAACTAACAAAATATTCAACTGCATTATGGGGAAAAAGCTCCTTAAACTCTCCATATAGCTGTGCCGCAAGGGTTTTGTTATGGGCAAGAACAAGGGTTGGCTTATTAACTTTTTCAATAACATTCGCCATTGTAAAGGTTTTTCCCGATCCTGTTACGCCTAGAAGCGTCTGAAACTTCTTTCCGCTTTTTATCCCGTCTGCAAGCTGTTTTATAGCTTTGGGCTGGTCGCCCGACGGCTTATATTCTGAAACAACTTTAAAATCCATTTGGGCAACCCCCTTTCTTTTTTACATCATCTGACTTAAAATACTAATCCCCTGTCCGTTTGCAATAATAAGGCTGTCAAAAAGCTCTATACCAACCATTTCAAGGGATTTTTTCACCTTGATTGTCAAATCCTCATCAGCAAAAGATGCCGAAAGCGTTCCGCCGGGATGGTTATGAGCAATAACAACAAAGTGGGCATCATCAAGGAGTGCTTTCTTTGCTATAATCTGCGGATAAATATGAACTTCATCGCTTATACCCGAAGATAACCAATGACTGTTTATTATTCCGCCGTTTTTATTAAGGCTTACCATATAAAACTGCTCGGAGAATTT
>JAZRTD010000121.1:0-1645 GCA_045651845.1 Clostridia bacterium
GCACCGCGGTTAGGAATAACCTGAGATGCGAAAAGCTTTTTGCCGAGCTTATCAAACTCCTGAGTATAATATACGCTGGGGGCGCGAACAAGCTGGCTGACGATAACACGTTCAGCACCGTTTATGATAAATGTTCCCGAAGGAGTCATAATAGGGAAATCACCCATAAAGATTTCCTGTTCTTTAACCTCGCCGGTTTCCTTGTTGATAAGACGAACCTTAACACGGAGCGGAGCGGCATAAGTCGCATCCCTTTCCTTACATTCTTCAATGTCATATTTTGGTGTCATATCAATCCTGTAGTCAACAAATTCAAGCATAAGATTGCCTGCATAGTCAGCTATCGGAGATACATCGTGAAAGACCTCTTTAAGTCCTTCCTCTAAGAACCAATCATAGGAATTCTTCTGAATTTCGATAAGATTGGGCATATCAATAACCTCTCTAATCTTACCGTAACTCATTCTGGTATTCCTTCCGAGTTTGACCGGATGAATCATAAACTATCACCTCTAATGTGTATTTACGCAGAAAAGACAAAGAATTTTACTGCGCATTTGAGAATAAAATGTATAAAAAATACATAAATAATTTACCAAGTTAAACTTTTTTTGCAAGGGCGGAGAAATTTTAAGCAATATTTGAGAAAAAATTGTTAAAAATAAACAAAGAAAACTTTGGAAATTCAGCTTTTTTGACCCAAATTTTGCCATTATTTGGCAAAATTGCAAAAAACCGCACTATAATAGAAATACATTATAGCACAAGAGTTTTGGCTTGTCAAGACTTTTTTGGAAATTTTATAAAAAGCTATGTAAAAGAGAAATTTCTTCCTTATTATATATAAGATTTTTTATGTAACTTAATTGTAATATCTTTTTTTAAAAATTGTATTGACTTTATTTTCCCAAATGATATAATGCAAGTGTGAGCAAAAAATGGTTGTAAAGCTTAGGGGGATTTGATATGAAAAATCCAAAAGAAGGTAACGCAGAAGAAATTTTCAATGAAGAGTCGCGGGGAGAGAGGGAGCGTCGGAAAAATCCTATTCCCGATTATGAACATTTTTTTGATGATTCAGAGGATGAAGGGGAAAGAAAGGGTCTTTCCTTTACCTTTAAGCTTTTAAGAAAATATTGGTTAAAAGTGCTTATTTCACAAATTATGTTTATTATAAAGCATAGTCCTGTGTGGCTTATTCCTATTGCAACCTCTGAGGTTGTGACCATTGTTACTGAGGCCAATAATCGTGAGAATGCCGTAAGAGATATTATTATATGGGTTATTGTTCTCGGAGTAATGATTCTGCAGAATATCCCCACACACATCTGGTATGAAAAATATACAAATAAAGTGCTTCGCAACATTGGTGCAGGACTTCGTTGTTCTCTTATAAGAAAGCTCCAGCATCTTTCCGTGACATAACATAAAGAAATGGAATCAGGGCGTATCCAATCCAAGTTTATGCGTGATATAGAGGCGATTGAGACTTTTAATTTAAGATTTATCAAACATATTATCCCAAGTATTATCGGCGTTATTATAGCAATAACCGTTTCGGCGTGTAAGAGCGGGTGGGTAACTCTTTTCTTTCTTGCGGTTATTCCTGTCAACATTTTTCTTGTTTACAGTTTTCCTAAGCAAG
>JAZRTD010000122.1:0-2094 GCA_045651845.1 Clostridia bacterium
TTTGGTAATGTAGCTGAGCCAACATTTCCGTTTGTTGCTGTGCAGATAAAAACTTTGTGTCCCTGTGCTGCATACTTAGCAAGGGTCCCTGCGCAACATATTTCAATGTCGTCAGGATGTGCACCAACCGCTAAAATATTCATAGTTTATCCTCCTATTAGATACCCATCAAGAGTTCCATTACATACATTTCAAGCTTTTCGTAGTCACGTTCTTTGACACACTTTGCCTGATAGTCATAATCAAACTTAGCAGCCTTTTCTTCAAGAGCCTTTGCAATCTTTAAGCTGTTGATAAGGTGCTGATAGCTACCTTCCTGCTTCTGTGTTCTCATAACCTTTACGTCAAGACCGATGTATTCACCGTTCTGGCCATAACCTGTTTCCATTAAAACTTTAATCTGGTTAAATGCTGCACGGATGTTTTCAACACCGAAGCTCTTATCCTGGTCGTACTTAATACCGTTCTGATCGTTAAGATGTACGCCCCAGAGCTTGCCCATTGCGCTTGCAAAACCGATTTCACTTGCAGGGTCAAGGCCTGCGAGCATTGCGTGTGCTGATTCTAAAAGACCGCCAACACGGGATGGGTCCTTAGTTGCAGCAGAGATTGCCATACAGTGTCCCATTGTAGGACAAACGCTTCTGTCGATTGGTTCGTTTGGCTTTGTTTCAATCATTATCTTGATATCCTTGTCATAGTCAAGCATCTTGTTGATTGCATCAATCAATCTGTTTGTTGATTCAACAGGGCTCTTGCTTTCGTAGCAAAGAGTACCTTCTCTTGCAAGCCATAAAACAATCTTGTCACAGCCGAGAACTTTAGCGATATCGATAGAACGGTATGCTCTCCACATAGCATATTCTCTGTCTTCTGCACTGTTTGAACAGAAACCGCCGTCTGTTGTGTGCGGGTCAAACCAAAGACGAGGTGCTACGAATTCTGCAGCTAAATCATATTTATCAAGAAGAGCTTTAACTTCCTTTGCTTTTTCGATTATTTCTGCTTCTGTATAGTCATTGATGTTTGGAACAGCGTCATCATCATGGAACTGAATAGCATCAAAGCCTATCTCCTTAAAAGTCTTAATTTTTTCCTCAAAAGGAATTGTGTCACGAACGGCTGGACCGTAAGCGTCTGCACCTTCGTGCACATTCCAAGGACCAACTGAATACTTAAATCTGCTCATTTTTTGTACCTCCAAAAATATTTTAATTATTTTACACTAATCCATTTCTTTTCCTTACTGCTCTTAACAACTGCTTCAGTAAGTTTAACAATATAAGCTGCCTGCTCTAAAGTTGAGAAAATAGGCTCGCCTGTCTGTCCGTCTTCTATGTATTTATAGAAAGCGTAAATATTTCCCTTAAATGCATCATTCCAGCCTTCAGGATGTCCCATTGCAAGAGCTGTGTATGGCTTTGCTTCAGGGGAAATTGTGTTAGGGTCGCGGATAATAAGGTGGTTTTCGCCGCCACGCATACCCTTCCATAATCTGTCATTTTCTTCCTGATTCCATCTGAGAGATGCCTTTGAACCGTTGATTTCAAAGTTGAGATAGCAACCGTGTCCTGCTGCAAGCTCGGATACGTGATATACCCCTGTTGCACCTTTATCTGTATGGAATAAAACTGCACCGTAATCTTCGTTCTGAACTTCAACTTCCTCGTACTCAGCAGGAACATTGCTTGTGAATGTTTCTGTCTGCTTTAATGGTTTTTTACGAACAGGAATAACTGTCTTAAGGTCAGCCATAACTTCTGTTATGGTGTGGCCTGTAACGTGCTGAACAGCATCCATCCAGTGTGAACCGATATCAGCAATTGCACAGGAAATACCTGAAACTTCCGGCTCTAAACGCCAGCTGTAATCTGTATCATAAAGGAGCCAATCCTGCTGATATGACCCAGTCATAATTCTAACATCACCAATTTCGCCTGCCGAAATACGATTCTTTGTTTCCTGAACCAACGGATTTAAACGGTAATTAAAGTTAACCGCTGCAACGCTGCTTGGATACTGCTTTTTAAGCTCAACAAGCTCTGCCGCTTCTTCGTAGTTCATACAAAGAGGCTTTTCGGAAAGAAGATGCTT
>JAZRTD010000123.1:0-2735 GCA_045651845.1 Clostridia bacterium
TCAATCATTTCATTTTTTAAAAGTGCAGTTTTTGTATCTTGTGTTTTTTTATAATCCGAAATACAAACAAAATAATTTGATTTAAGCTGACTTATTAAAATATCTATATTTTTTCTTCTTGCCATAGGACCGCTTTTTATAATATTCATACATTCAGGTCCAAAATAAACAACATTGAATTTTCCAACCAAATCGCTGTTTCTTTTAACAGGAATTTCGTTTATTAAAAATCTTTTCCTGTTATTCTTTTTTATAAACATTTCCGCGCTTATATCCCTTTTTCCGCCGAAAAAGTTCATATTAAGATAAGCCTCATTTTCCCCGAATTTTATAAGTTCCTCATCATGATAAGTTCTTATTGATTTACCCATAGAAAAAAGATATATTCCCTCTAATATATTTGTTTTTCCCTGGGCATTGTTGCCGTAAATTATATTTACAGACGGGGAAAATTCTATTTTTTCCTCATTGTAATTGCGAAAATTTTTTAAATATAAATCCTTAACTATCATATTTTAACAGGAAGAACAAGATATATAAAGTCATCCCCTTGAGTCGGAGCAATTATGAGTGGCTCTTTACTTCCTTTAAGCTTTAATATAACTCTGTCATCATCGCAAGCCCTTAAAGCCTCAAGAATAAATGTGCTGTTAAATCCCATTATAATTTCTTCATCGCCTGTTGTAACAGAAATATTATCATCAACAAATCCAATTGAAGTTTCACAGGAAATATTAATGTTATCTCCGCTGATTTTCATTTTAACAGGACATTTTGTTATATCGTTTATAACAATCAAAGATGCTCTGTATACAGAATTCATAAGGTCTGAAACAGGACACTCTATATTATAAGGGAAATCACTTTTAATAAGTGCCTCATAATTCATATATTCCCCCTCAATCAATCGGGTAACAAGCTTATAATTATCATCAATGAAAACCGCGTGTTTTGCAGTTGCATTTATCATAATTTTTTCATCTTCATCTTTTAAAAGCTTTGAAAGTTCAGATAAAGCCTTTTCAGGAATTATAAATTTCTTTTTCTCACATTCTTCTTCAATATTATATTTACGGAAAGCAAGACGGTATCCGTCAAGGGCAACCATCTTAATTTCATTTTTATCAATTTCCATAAGACAACCGCGAAGAACAGGACGATCATCCTTTTTATATACTGCAAAAACTGTTCTGCTTATCATATCGCGAAGCATATTTTTGCTTATAGAAACACTGTAATCGTGATTTATAATGGGAAGTTCAGGGAATTCCGACGGATTTAAACCCATAATTTCAAATTTTGCATTTCCGCTTTTTATAGTTGTTAAGAATTTTTCTCCAACTTCAACACTTACAGAATCAGAAGAAAGATTTTTTATAATGTTCATAAACATTTTAGCATTTATAACAACCTGACCTTCTTCTTTAACATCAGCTTCAAAAGAAGATTCAATTCCCATTTCAAGGTCATTTGCAACAATTTCTATCTTTCCGGTTGTGGCTTTAATAAGTATACCTTCTAAAACCGCCATACTTGAATGAGTTGAAACCGCTTTTGACACAATATTTAAGGTATCATTTAAAATATTTCGAGAACACAAAAATTTCATAATTTAAAAACCTTTCACACATTTATATATATAAACCATTATAACATAAAAAATTTCAAAAAGAAAGCCTTTTTTTTAATTTTTTTGAGATTTTTATATTTTTTGGTTTTAATTTTATTAAATAAAATTTTTATTTTTATTATATAAAATAATATAATTATATATTTTATTTGGTAGTGGTTGTTGTAGGGGGTGTTGAATGTGTTGAAAAGGTGAATTATTATTATAAGAAAGTAATTTTAAGGCTTTTTAAAACCTGTTTAAAGGTCTGTTTTGTTATTAACACTATTAACATTTAAATAAAAATTTTATAATTTTAAAATTTTATCCACAGTCTGTCCGCTGTGGATTGTTAATTTAAATGTGAATAAGTCTTGACAAAATTAAAAAAATGATATATTATATGTTGGAAAGAATATATTTTTATAAAGAGGTGAAAAAAATGGCTTTCAAAATTAATGATGAATGTATCAGCTGCGGTGTTTGCGCTGGCGAATGTCCTGTTGATTGTATCGCTGAAGGAGACGGCAAGTATGTAATTGATGCAGACGCTTGTATTTCTTGCGGTAACTGTGCATCTGTTTGCCCTGTTGGTGCTCCTGAAGAAGAATAATTTTTTGCAAGCAATTTATACATAAATATATATAACCACGGGTTTTTCCCGTGGTTGCTTGCTTTATTTATTAAAAAAGGATTTTGTTATGGATAAAAATTTATTTATAGATTGTATAAAAAAGTTCGGCGGGGAAATTTCAGAAGAAAAACTAAATCAGTTTGAAATTTATTCTTCTCTTTTGGTTGAGTGGAACGAAAAAATGAATTTGACTGCAATAACTGACCCAGAAGGAATTTCTGTAAGACATTTTGCAGACAGTATTTCTCCTTTATTTTATCACGATTTTAAAGAAAATGCTAAAATAATTGATGTTGGAACAGGTGCGGGATTTCCAGGTGTTCCAATCAAAATTTTAAGACCTGATTTAGAGATAACTTTAATGGATTCTTTAAATAAAAGAATAAATTTTTTAAAGGAAGTAAGAGAAAAAACAGGTATTTTAGAAACTGAATGTATTCAGGGGAGAGCAGAGGAGTTTTCAAGAAAAAATGAATACCGCGAAAAATATGA
>JAZRTD010000124.1:0-1700 GCA_045651845.1 Clostridia bacterium
AAGGAAAATTTAATCTTCTTCCCGAAAGCCGTATTATAAAAATTGAAGAAGGCAGGGCAGTATAATGTATCTTCATTTAGGAAATGACACCGTCGTAAATACTGATGATATTATTGCAATGATGGATTTGGAAAGCTCTTCTATGTCGAAATTCAGTAAGGAATTTTTGAAAATTTCAACAGAAGAGGGATTTGTGAGAAATGTATCCGATGAAATTCCAAAATCATTTATTCTGTGCGAAAAAGACGGTCAGTCAGTTATATATATAACAAATATTTCAACTAAAGCTCTTTCAGGAAGAGTCCGAAAGACTTTCAGTTTTTAATTGGAAGGAGTTTATAGAAAATGGAAGAAAATTTAAAGAACATATCTGAAGAAGTTAAATATGACGAAAGCCAGATTCAGGTCCTTGAGGGACTTGAGGCTGTTAGAAAGCGTCCCGGTATGTATATCGGCTCAACTTCTTCAAGAGGTCTCCATCATTTGGTTTATGAAATTGTTGATAACTCAATTGACGAGGCTCTGGCAGGATATTGTAAAAATATTACCGTAACGATTGAAAAGGATAATTCTATAACCGTAACAGATGACGGGAGAGGTATTCCTGTCGGTATTCAGCAACAGACAGGGCTCCCTGCTGTTGAGGTTGTTTTCACGGTTCTGCACGCCGGCGGTAAGTTTGGCGGCGGCGGATATAAGGTTTCCGGCGGTCTCCACGGTGTTGGTGCCTCTGTTGTTAATGCTCTTTCCGAAAGCCTTGAGGTTGAAATATGCGACGGGACTCATATCCATAAGCAGGAATACAAAAGAGGCGAAAAGCAGTACGATTTAAAAGTTATAGGCGATACAGACAAGACAGGAACAAAGGTTCATTTTCTGCCTGACCCTGAAATATTTGAAGATACAGTTTATGATTATGATATTCTTTTAAACCGTCTCCGTGAACAAGCTTTTCTAAATGCAGGGGTAAGAATTCACTTAATGGACGACCGTGAAGATGAAAACGGCAAAAAGAGAGAGGATGACCTTTGTTATGAGGGCGGTATCCGTGAATTTGTTACTTACCTTAACAGAAATAAAGAGGTTATTCACGAAAACGTTGTATATGTAAGTACAGTTCGTGAAAATTCCGAGGCTGAAATCGCTTTTCAGTATAATGACGGATATACGGAAAATCTTGTATCTTTTGCAAATAATATTAACACAACCGAGGGCGGAACCCACGAAACAGGCTTTAAATCTGCTCTTACAAAGGTACTGAATGACTATGCAAGAAAATATAAGTTCCTTAAGGAAAATGATAAAAACTTAAGCGGTGAAGATACAAGAGAAGGTCTTTCCTGTATCATAAGCGTTAAGGTTACAGAGGCGCAGTTTGAAGGACAGACAAAAACAAAGCTCGGCAACAGCGAAATGAGAAATATCGTTGAAAAAATGGTGAATGAAAAGCTTTCCGAGTTTATGGAGGAAAATCCTGCGGTTGCCAAAATTATTGTTGAAAAGGCAATGACCGCGTCAAGGGCAAGAGAGGCCGCAAAGAGAGCAAGAGAAAATACAAGAAGAAAAAGCGCTCTCGACAGCGCAAGACTCCCCGGTAAGCTTTCCGATTGTTCTTCAAGAAATAATGAATATACAGAAATTTATATTGTCGAGGGTGATTCTGCGGGCGGTTCTGCAAAAGAGGGCCGTGACCGCCGTTA
>JAZRTD010000125.1:0-2651 GCA_045651845.1 Clostridia bacterium
CATTCCTCTTGCCATTGCGTGAGGCTCTTTTCCGTCATCTCCTGCCGAGGCAAGGCATCTTGCTGTTTTCTCACCTAAATATTTATGTTCTTTAACGCTCTCATTCAGGATTTTGCGAAATTCCCCGTCCTTAACCGACGGAAGAACCTCCTCTATTGCGTTTATTCCCATTTTTATTCCTGCATTACATTCTTTTAAAAGCTTTACCGTATCAGGGCTAACCATAAAAATCATCCTTTCTTTTTTGGTTAGTATTCCCGTTTTTTACGGCTTTAAACAATTATTCGGGGATTTGAGCATAGCTTAAGTCAATGGTTATAACGCAAAAATATTTTGCATCAATATTCTTAACCATTTCCTTAATCTTATCCTTGATTTCAGAATGGCTCATTTCAACCTCATATGGCACAACACAGTCAAAAATCAGATTTGTGTGGGTGGGGCCCGGGACAATTCTCAAATCGTGGATTGAGAGGGTTGGGTGGATTTTCCTTACAATATCCATAATCAGGCATCTTGCATCATTAACCTCGCTGTCATTGGTCACAATAGGGTCATAGTGAACAATAAGGTGAATCCCGTCCTGGTCATAAAAATCACGCTCAATATTATCTATAATATCGTGGCTTTTAAGAACATCTTCTTCCGCCGCCATTTCAACGTGAACACTTGCAAAAATTCTGCCGGGGCCGTAATCGTGAACCAGTAAATCGTGGGTCCCCAAAACTCCGTCATAGCTTAAAATTCTGTCCTGAATACTGTTGACAAGCTCCTCCTCGGGGGCTTTTCCCAAAAGGGGGTCAAGTGTATCTTTAACAAGCATAAATCCGCTGTATAAAATAAACAGTGCAACGCCCAGACCGATATATCCGTCCAGATTGATTTCATATATTCTCGAAATAACTCCGCCTGCTAAAACTGCCAAAGTTGCAATAACATCATTTCGGCTGTCCATAGCCGTTGCAATAAGGGTTTTTGAGTTTATCCTCTTTCCGATATTCTTTGCAAAAAGCATCATCCAAAGCTTAATCACGATTGAAACAATTAAAACCCCAACGGAAACCGCTCCGAAGTCTGTTTCTGTGGGGTTTAAAATCTTGTCAAAACAAGAGCGAAGAAGCTCAACCCCGATTATGCAAATAAGAATGGAAACCATAAGCGCCGAAAGATATTCAAAACGGGCGTGACCGTAAGGATGCTCCTTATCCGCAGGCTTTCCCGAAAGCTTAAAGCCAAACAGACTTATAAGGCTTGAGGATGCGTCGGACAAATTGTTCACCGCGTCCGCCATAATAGAAACACTTCCTGCCAAAAGTCCCGCAACAAGCTTAGAGGTAAACAGAAAAACATTGCAGAATATGCCAACCCAGCCTGAAAGGGCTCCGCATTTTGCTCTGACTGATGGATTTTCTGTATTTTTATAATCCTTAACAAAAGCTTTAAGCAAAAGCTCTGTCATTTATATCACCCCCAAATGCTCAAGAAGAATTTTAAGTCCAATTGCAATAAGGACAATTCCTCCCAAAAGCTCCGCTTTTGATTTATAGCGAAGTCCGAAAATATTGCCTATGTATATTCCAACGGCAGACAGGGCAAATGTTATTATCCCGATAAAGCTCACCGCCGCATATATGTTTACATCGGGCAAAATCGCAAAGGTTATCCCCACAGCCAAGGCATCAATGCTGGTTGCAACAGCCAGAGGAAGCATCGCCTTAACATTAAAATCACAGTTAAGCTCTTCTTCCTTTCCCATTGCCTCTTTTATCATATTTCCGCCAATTAAAGCTAATAGAATAAACACAACCCAATGGTCAATGTTTGTTATAAACTTTTCAAAATACCGCCCTGCAAAATAGCCGATTAAAGGCATTACCGCCTGAAATCCGCCAAAATATATCCCTGCAGTTACAGCGTGTTTAACCTTTATTTTACACAAGGACAATCCCTTGCAAACAGAAACTGCAAAGGCATCCATAGAAAGACCGACTGCAATTAAAAAAAGCTCCCAGATCCCCAAGAAAAGCACTCCTTTTTATATCTCATTTAATTTATAAGACTACCACAAATCCGCCATTTTGTCAAGTTAAACTATTTTAATGCCTGCTCTTGATTTAAACTTCAAAATATGATAAAATATTGTCATATTTTGAAAAAGGACTGAAATTTATGATAAAGCTTTATAATATTGACCATTTCCGTCTTGAGGACACCTTTCTTTGCGGACAGTGTTTCCGCTGGAAAAAGGATAATGACGGAGTTTTTCGCGGAGTTGTCCAAAACCACGCTGTTAAAATGTATTATGTTGACGAAAAAACCATTTATGTAGAGAGTTCAAACCCCGACCTTATCTACTGGAGTCATTATTTAAGCTTTTCGACGGATTATAATACCGTTGAAGAATCCTTTAAAGATGATGAGAATTTGAGAAAATGTATGGAAGTCGGCAAGGGGATAAGACTTCTTCGTCAGGATTTATGGGAAACCCTTGTTTCGTTTATAATCTCCGCAAACAACAATATTCCGCGTATTCAGGGAATAATTGAAAGACTTTGTCAGCTTTTCGGCGAGGAAATTCAATTCGACGGGAATACCTACTACGGTTTCCCAACGGCAGAAAAGCTTGCAGAATTAGAGCTTTCCGACCTTGC
>JAZRTD010000126.1:0-1647 GCA_045651845.1 Clostridia bacterium
AGCCGACACCCCCCGCACATTCCTGTTCCGTCAATCATAATAGGGTTCATACTAACGATAGTTTTAATATTATATTCTCTTGTTAAATCACAAACAGCTTTCATCATAACAAGAGGTCCAATTGCCACAACCAAATCAAAATCTGCCCCGTCTAAAATAAGTTCTTTAAGCTTTGCAGTAACAAACCCTTGATTTCCGTTTGAGCCATCGTCGGTCATTGTATAAAGATTTGTGCAGGCCTCCTTGCAGAGCTTTTCAATAATTATCAAGTCTTTATTACGGAAACCGTTTATCATATCCACACATACTCCCATTTTATGGAGCTTTTTCGCTTGAGGATAAGCAATAGCAGTTCCAAGCCCGCCGCCGATAATTGCAACCCTTTTAACATTTTCAAAGTGGGACGAGGCCCCCAAAGGACCTACAAAATCCAATATATAATCACCCTCATTAAAGGTGTCAAGATACTCCGTTGAAGCACCCACCTTTTGGTATATTATAGTTATTGTCCCTTTGTCTCTGTCATAATCAGCAATTGTAAAAGGAATTCTTTCACCATTTTCGTCTGTACGCAGAATTATAAACTGACCGGGTTCTGCTTTCCTCGCTATATAAGGAGCACTTATTTCCATCAAAGAAACCGAAGGATTAAGCACTTCTTTTCTGACTATTTTAAACAAATTTTCCGTCTCCTAACATGGTTTTGTCAAATATGCAGATTGATACAATCCACCAAATTTAATTATATCACAAACTTACACTCTATGCAATACCTTTATAACAAAAAATCGGAGTATTTCGACTCCGATTTTAAATATTTTATACGCTCATTCCTGCCGCATATCCGGTTGAAAATGCAATTTGGAGATTAAATCCGCCCGTGTATGCGTCAACATCAATGATTTCTCCCGCAAAATAGAGGTTTTTTACCAGTTTTGACTCCATTGTTCCCGGGTCAATTTCATTAACTTCTATCCCACCCGATGTTATAATCGCCTGCTCAATTGGCGCAAAATCTGAAATGGTCAAGATAATATTTTTTATGGCAAATCCAAGCTTTTGCCTTTCCTCTTTTGTAATCGAATTAACCTTTTTCTTCCCGTCAATTTCAGCAAGATTTATAATCGGCACAATTAAATTTTTCGGAAGCAACTCATCAAGAGAATTATCAAGGTTTTTGTTTAGGTTTTTTGAAAAATCCCTCATAATTCTATCATCAAGCTGTTTCTCGGAAAGGGCAGGCTTTAAGTCAATCTTAACTTTGTATTTCCCATATTCCATAGGGCGAAGATGTGCCGAGGCACTAAGCACAACAGGACCTGTTATACCTGTATGTGTAAACATCATTTCACCAAAATCCGAATAAACTTTTTTATTTTTCTCACCCAAAACCGTAATTTCAATGTTCTTAAGTGAAAGTCCCGCCAAAGCATAAGACCATTCCTCAACTGTATCAAGGGGAACAAGTGATGCAATAGGCGAATTCACCTTATGCCCCAGCTTTTTCGCCCAACCATATCCATCACCGGTTGAGCCTGTCCGTGGGTATGAAACACCGCCCGTTGCAAGGATAACGCTATCGCAAAGAATTTTACCTTTATTTTTGCAGTTTACTCCTTTTACCATATCACCTTCGCTGATAAGTTC
>JAZRTD010000127.1:0-1641 GCA_045651845.1 Clostridia bacterium
CCTGTCATTGTCTGCAACCTTAAGGATGATTCAAAGATAATAATGAATAGTAAGAATGTTACAATAGAAAACGGAGTTTTGTTTTCTGTTTCAGAGAGCGAGAGGAAAGAAGAGTCAAAGGAAAGCGGAAAAAACAGCAAAATTTTTGATTTTCTTCAAAAGCTTGGAAAGGTTTTGATGGTTGTTATTGCCGTTATGCCTGCGGCTGGTATTATGATAAGCATAGGAAAGCTTATTTCTATGTCGGGGGCGGATATTTCTTTAGTTGCCAGAACGGGGAGTATAATTGAAAATATCGGTTGGGCAATCATAGGAAACCTTAACATTTTGTTTGCGGTGGCAATAGGCGGTTCCTGGGCAAAGGAGAGGGCAGGAGGGGCATTTGCGGCGCTCCTTGCATTCATTCTTATAAATAATATAACGGGTAATATTTTTGGTGTAACCAATGAAATGCTTGCGGATTCTGAGGCAACAACAAGGACAATATTCGGGCAAACAATCGCAGTTAACGGATATTTCACCTCTGTCCTTGGTTCGCCCGCACTTAATATGGGTGTGTTTGTTGGGATAATTGCAGGATTTTTAGGCGGAATTGTCTATAATAAATATTATAATTTCAGGGGACTTCCTGATGTTTTGTCATTCTTTAACGGCAAACGCTTTGTTCCTCTTGTTGTAATTTTCTGGTCGATTGTTGTTTCCCTTATTTTGGCAGTTGTATGGCCGATTGTTCAGCTTGGGATAAATTCATTTGGTATGTGGATTGCAAATTCAGCGGACACATCCCCGATTTTAGCTCCGTTTATATATGGAACTTTGGAAAGACTTCTGTTGCCGTTTGGACTCCACCATATGCTGACAATCCCGATGAATTATACCTCTTTCGGGGGAACCTATATCATTCAGACAGGAGCAAGCGCAGGAACAGCGGTTTTCGGTCAGGACCCCCTTTGGTTTGCTTGGATTTCCGACCTGATAGGATTTAAGAATGCAGGAAATATGGATGCGTATAACACCCTCTTGGAAACTGTGACCCCTGCAAGGTTTAAGGTTGGACAGATGATTGGCGCAACGGGACTTTTGCTTGGCGTTGCACTTGCTATGTATAAAAGAGTGGATAAGGATAAACGCAAGGCATACCGCTCAATGTTTATTTCAACGGCTCTAGCAGTTTTCCTTACAGGTGTTACAGAGCCAATCGAGTTTATGTTTATGTTCTGCGCCATCCCTCTTTATATTGTTTATTCCCTCTTGCAGGGACTTGCTTTTGCGGCGGCAGGGGTTGTAAATTTAAGACTGCACTCCTTTGGAAATATCGAGCTTTTAACCAGAATACCAATGTCAATAAGTGCAGGACTGACAAGGGATATTATAAATTTTGTGGTCTGTACGGCGATTTTCTTTGCGGTTGGGTATTTTGTTGCATATTATCTAATCGGCAAGCTTGGATATGCAACTCCCGGAAGAATGGGGAATTATACAGACGCCCCACTTGAGGAAGTGCCAAGCACTGCAGGGGAAAAGAAAAATAACCAGGCGGAGAGGATAATTGCCCTGCTTGGAGGCAGAGAGAATATATCATTTGTTGACGCCTGTATGACAAGGCTTCGTATAACTGTAAAGGAGCCGTCAAAGGTGGCA
>JAZRTD010000128.1:0-2932 GCA_045651845.1 Clostridia bacterium
AGAAGAGATGGAGGCTCTTGTTTCAGCCTTAAAATCTATTTTGGAGGACAAGTAAATGAGAACTTCAGATATAATAAGAAAAACTATGGAAACGGATATAGTTTTAAAGCTTAACCTTGACGGAAGCGGAAAAAGTAAAATCCAAAGCGGATGCGGATTTTTAGACCATATGCTGACTCTTTTTGCAAAGCACGGCAGATTTGACCTTGAAATCAGTTGTAGCGGTGATACAGATGTTGATTATCACCACACAGTTGAGGACATCGGAATTTGTCTTGGACAAGCTTTCAGTGAGGCGTTAGGCGACAAAAAGGGCATTGTTCGCTATGGAAGCACAATTCTTCCTATGGACGAATCCCTTATCCTTTCTGCCGTTGATATATCAGGAAGAGGCTATCTTTCCTACGGTCTTGAAATCCCTTGCCCCAAGGTTGGAGATTTTGACACAGAGCTTTGCGAAGAATTTTATCTTGCATTCACAAGAACAGCCAATCTCACTCTTCACATAAAACAGCTTGACGGGAAAAATTCTCACCACATAATCGAGGGTGCTTTTAAATCCGTTGCAAGAAGCCTTAAAACGGCAGTTTGCATAGACTCTGATTATTCTAATGAAATTCCGTCAACCAAAGGAGTGCTTTAAATGATTGCTATTGTTGATTACGGTGTGGGCAACCTTTTTTCCCTTAAAAGCTCTTTTGATGCAATTGGTGCCGAAACAGTTATAACAGGGAATGCAGAGGTTGTCAAAAACGCCGATAAAATTATTCTTCCGGGGGTTGGTGCTTTCGAAGATGCTATAAAAAAACTCCGTAATACCGGTCTTGACAAGGTTATTATCTCCGAAGCCGAAAACGGAAAACCTCTTATGGGAATTTGCCTTGGAATGCAACTTCTTCTTGATAAAAGCTTTGAATACGGCGAATACGAGGGTCTTGGTCTGATTCACGGCGAAATCCGTTCAATAAGCGAGGTTATCCCGAAAGGCTATAAAGTTCCGCATATCGGCTGGAACGCTCTTCAAATAAAAGACCAAAACTGCAAAATTTTTAAAAATATAAAAAACGGTGATTTTGTTTATTTCGTTCACTCTTATTGCGGAATAGGCTGTGAAGAAAACACAGTTGCAACCGCCGAATACGGGGCTAATGTTACCGCCGCAGTTGCGCGGGGGAATATTTACGGCTGTCAGTTCCACCCCGAAAAGAGCGGTGAAGTCGGACTTAATATTCTTCGCGGATTTTGCGAGGATTAATACATAAAAAGGAGTTATAAAATGAACATATTTCCTGCAATTGATTTATATAATCATAAGGCAGTTCGTCTTTTAAAAGGCGACTATAACCAAATGACAATTTACAGTGATAATCCTTCTGAAATTGCTCTTGACTTTAAAAATCAGGGCGCAACTCATATTCATATTGTTGACCTTGAGGGAGCGAAAAGCGGTGAAACTCCAAATCTTGATACTGTCAAAAGTATTATTGACGCATCAGGACTTTTTACCGAAATCGGCGGAGGAATTCGCACTATGGAGGTTATTGATAAATACATTAAAATCGGTGCAAGCCGTGTGATTTTAGGGACTGCGGCGGTTGCCGATGAAGAGTTTTTAATTGATGCAGTTAAGAAATACGGCGACAAAATTGCCGTTGGTGTTGACATTAAAGACGGATATGTTGCAATAAAAGGCTGGACCGAAACCTCCCAGTATGACTGTTTTGGTTTTTGCGAGAAGATGCAGAAAATCGGAGTTAAGACCATAATCTGTACCGACATTTCAAAAGACGGTGCAATGCAGGGAACAAACCACGCCTTATATAAAGAGCTTTCCGAAAAATTCCAAATGCAGCTTATTGCATCAGGCGGAGTTTCCTCCCTTGATGATGTTAAAAAGCTTAATGCTCTCGGTATCTACGGGGCAATTATCGGCAAAGCATATTACACAGGCGCTATATCTCTAAAAGAGGCTATCGAGGTGACAAAATGATTACAAAAAGAATTATCCCCTGTCTTGATGTTAAAGACGGCAGGGTTGTTAAAGGAGTAAACTTCCTCGGCGTGTCCGATGTTTCCTCTCCTAAAGAGCTTGCTAAATTTTACAGTGACAACGGTGCAGATGAACTTGTTTTCTATGACATAACTGCATCATCCGAGGGACGCACGCTGTTTACGGATATTTTATGTGATGTTGCAAAAACCATATTTATTCCCTTAACTGTTGGAGGCGGAATTAACGAAGTTTCCGACTTTGACCGTGTTTTAAAATGCGGAGCTGATAAGGTAAGCGTTAACTCGGGCGCAATCAGAAATCCAAACCTTATATATGAGGCGGCAAAGCTTTACGGCGACCAGTGTGTTGTTATTTCTGCTGATGTTAAGCGTGTTGACGGCGTTTTCAGAGTTTTCGCCAAAGGCGGACGGGAAAACACGGGACTTGAAGCCATTGAATGGATAAAAAAATGTGTGGGTCTTGGTGCAGGCGAGGTTGTTTTAAACTCAATTGATACTGACGGGGTTAAAAACGGCTTTGATTTAGAGATGCTTGATGCGGTTTGCAACGCGGTTAATGTTCCCGTTATTGCATCAGGCGGAGCAGGGTGCATTGATGATTTTACAAAGCTTTTCAAAACACTTCCAAAGGTTGATGCAGGCCTTGCAGCATCCATCTTCCATTTTGGGGAGGTCAGTATCGCTGATTTAAAAGAAACTCTTAAAAAGGAAAACATTCCTGTCAGAATATAAAGGAGAATTATTATGATAAATATAGACGAATTGAAATTTGACGAAAAGGGTCTTATCCCTGCAATCGTCGTTGACAGTATAACAAAAAAGGTTTTGACTCTTGCTTATATGAACAGAGAAAGCCTTGAAATTTCTATAGAAAAGGGTCTGACCTGTTTCTTTAGCCGTTCTCGAAATGAGCTTTGGC
>JAZRTD010000129.1:0-5282 GCA_045651845.1 Clostridia bacterium
TTTCAACACTTATTCCAATAGTAATCGTTGCTGTATGTATACTTGTTGCATATTTTGTTTCAGGCGGGGTAAACAGTCCTTCGATGGGTCTTTACGGTATAGCCCTTGCTGCTGTTGGAATGCTTTCAACTCTTGGTATTACTCTTGCCACAGATGCTTACGGTCCGGTTGCGGATAATGCAGGCGGAATAGCTGAAATGGCAGGCCTTGATAAAAAAGTCAGAGAGCGCACAGATGCTCTTGACTCACTTGGAAATACAACGGCTGCTACGGGTAAAGGCTTTGCAATCGGTTCAGCGGCACTCACTGCCCTTGCACTTTTGGCATCGTACATAGATAAAGTCGGAACCATTGATGGAGGTATGGATAAGATTTCAAATCTTAGCATAACAAATCCGACTGTTCTTGTCGGGTTGTTTATCGGCGCTTGTCTGCCTTTTGTATTTGCGGCTCTTACTATGAATTCGGTAGGCCGTGCAGCGCAGAGCGTTGTTAAAGAGGTTCGCCGACAGTTTAAAGAAATTAAGGGCCTTATGGATGGCGAGGCAGAAGCGGATTATGAAAGCTGTGTGGATATTTGCACGAAAGCCAGCCTTAAAGAAATGTTACTCCCAACAATTATTGCGGTCATAGTTCCGATTATTGTAGGGCTTGTGCTTGGCTGCACAGGTGTTGTAGGGATGCTTGCAGGCGCAACAGTATCAGGATTTTTAATGGCAGTCTTTATGTCAAATTCCGGCGGTGCATGGGATAATGCTAAAAAATATATCGAAAGCGGTGTTCACGGCGGTAAAGGTTCCGAAAACCATAAGGCTGCAGTGGTAGGAGATACGGTTGGCGACCCATTTAAGGATACCTCCGGTCCGGCTATTAACATTCTTATAAAACTTCTTTCGATGGTTTCAATTGTGTTTGCGGCACTTATAGTGAATTTCTCAATACTGTAACTAAAAGAGTAAAAAAATACGGTAAACCATATAATACTGATAAATATTATATGGTTTACCGAAGAGTTTAACAAATTTTATAGAATGTCCGACATAAATGAGTTTTTATATGAAGTAGGCGATTTTGAAGTATATTTTTTAAACAGGCGGCTGAAATAATTCTGGTCGGAAATGCCTACCTGTTCACCTATTTCTGAAACCGAAAGGTCTGTGTTCTCAAGGAGTTCGCAGGCCTTTTTTATTTTTACCCCGATAAAATAAGATTGGGGGCTTTGCCCTGTACATTCTTTGAAAAGGTGAGAAAATCTGCTTGTACTAAGGTTACATTCTGTGGCATATTTATTTATATCAAGGGGTTTGTCATAGTTGCGAATCATATCCTTGCAGGCTTTTTCAATACGATATATGGTTTTCCCATGGGAGTCAAGGGGGGAGGAAAGTCTTTTTGAAGCAAATATTGCAAGAAGCGTACACAGATATCCGTTACATAACTGCTCGGAATATGTTTTTCGAGCAAAATATTCTTCAATCATTCTCTTGAAAAGAGATTCGGCGAGAGAAGATTCTCCAACATAAAAATACCTTTGTGTTAAATCAAGGCTTTTCAGCATATCACGGCAACCGATTCCGCTGAAATGAACATAATATGATATTGACCTTATGTCACTGCTGAATTGATATTGCTGTCTTTCGTGCGGGAAATATATTATAACGGAGCCTGCCTCAACGGGGGTTACTTCGCCATTTTCTGTCAGGAAACAGCAACCCTCTGTTATAAACAAAAGGTGGTAGTCGCTTCGCCCGTTTTCACGTAAGGACCCAATATCCCTGCCGAAAAGATGCTGACAGTCACAACTGTTTACGTGTATGTATTCTGTGGATTCGTATTCGCTTGAATATACCATTTTCATCACCTCATACTAAATTATAATAAAAATATTTGGTTATGTCAATAGCTAATTTGTGCTAAAAAACAGCGTGCGTGTCCATATACATATTTGGGAATGTATGATATTATGAAAACGGAGGTGTTAATAATGATTGATATTAACAGAATACCGAGAGAAGAGCTCGGAAAAGGTTGTCCTATTGAACTTAGAGTTTGTGATACTGAAGTAGATATGTACTGGCGTGTTGCAATTGATGTTCTTGAGACAATAGTAGAGAATAATGAAAAAGGCGAACCTACATTGATGGTTGTTCCTTACGGTCCTGTAGGTCCTTATAGCAGACTTGCTTATCTGGTAAATAAATACCGTATAAGCCTTAAGAATTGTACATTTATCAATATGGATGAATATCTCACAGATGATAAGAAGTATATTGATAAAAACGATCCGTTGTCCTTTAGAGGCGGAATGGAAAGAGCTTTTTACGGCCTTGTTGATGATGAACTGAATGTTCTTCCTGAAAACAGATATTTCCCAGACCCAGAGCATCCTGAAAAGGTTATGGAGCTTATCGAAAAATTCGGCAAGCTTGATATGGTATTCGGCGGAGTTGGTATTAACGGACATTATGCGTTTAACGAACCGCCGGAAGAGGGCGAGAATGTTTCAAACGAAGAATTCTTGAACCGTCCGACCAGAGTTTTAGAAGTTTCAAGAGAAACAAGAACAATCAATTCATATATGAATTGCTACGGTGATTTAAATGCTATACCAAAGTATTGTATAACAGTTGGTATGAAGGAAATGTTTATGGCGAAGAAAGTTCGTATGTGTATGCCTCGTGATTGGAACTCAGGCGCACTCAGAAAGGTTCTTCACGGTGAGATGACTGCAAAGGTTCCATGTTCATTATTCAGACTTCATAAGAACGCGGCTCTTTATGCAGCAACAGATGCATTAAAGTCACCGGTTCCGGAAATAAGAATTTATAATAAATAAGATATGAAAAAATACATAATTAACGGGGAGATTGTTCTCCCCGAAAAAACAGAAAAAGCGGTTTTGGTGCTTGAAAACGGTGTAATATCCGATATAGTTGAAAGCACAGATATTCCCGCGGATGCAGAAGTGATTGATGCCAAGGGCGGAATTGTCCTTGCCGGATTCATTGATACCCACGTTCACGGCGGAGGCGGATATGATTTTATGGACGGCACAGAGGAAGCCTTTGAAAAAGCTCTTAAAGCTCATATGGAACACGGAACAACATCCGTTATGCCCACAACTGTATCCTGTTCGTTTGACAGTCTTTTTAAGGTGTTTGATATATACAGAGAGGTAAAAAATAAGAAAAATTGGGCAAATCTTTTGGGTCTTAACCTTGAAGGACCTTTTATTTCGATGCAATCAAAAGGTGCCCAAAACCCGTTATATATCAAAAATCCCACCAAAGAGGAAACAGACCTTCTCTTTGAAAAAGGCGCTGATGTTATTGCGAGAATCAGCTGTGCTCCCGAGATTGAGGGAGCCGATTATCTTGCAAAAAAGTGCAGAGAGAACGGTATATGGCTGTCTGTGGCACACAGTAACGCAGTATGCGAAGAGGTTCTTGATGCCTATGAAAAAGGTTTTAATCACGTAACCCATATGTATAGCGGTACAACCACATTTAGAAAGGTTGGCCAGATTGTCCACGTGGGGATTGTTGAAGCGGCATATCTTATTGATGATATGGAAGTTGAGCTTATCGGCGACGGAAAGCATGTCCCGAAAGAGCTTATTCGTATGGTTCTTAAAATCAAGGGGGATGAAAAATTCTCTCTTGTTACCGATGCTATGCGCGCGGCGGGAACAAATGATAAAACCAGCTATCTGGGTGAAAAGAAACCTGAAAATCTTGTTATTGTTGAAGAGGGAGTTGCAAAGCTTCCTGACAGAAGCTCTTACGCAGGCTCTGTGGCTACAATGGATAAGGTGTTCAAAAATGCAGTAGTAAATGCGGGACTTTCCCTTTGTACTGCATCTAAACTTGTCAGTGCAAATCCTGCACGCCTTTCAGGTGCTGACCGTAAAGGTGTTATTAAAAAAGGAATGGATGCTGATATTGTTATTATGGACAGGGACTATAATGTGGAGTGTGTCATCGTGGAAGGAGAGGTGAAATATTCGGTATGATTTCTTTATATTTTGAAAACCTTCAAAGTGAACTTGAAGGCGGTATGAAAGAATTTGGTGCAGAATATGGATTTAAAACTGTAAGCGATAAAAAGGACTCTGATATTACGGTTAAATGTGAATTTACTGATGAAGATGTCCTTGAAGTTGTAAGAAAAGATGATTTTGTCACAATTAAGTATTGTAACAAAGCTCATATATTCCGTGCAATAGGAGAAATTATTGCAAACCTTAATAACAAGGAATATTCTTTCTCCAATAAGGTATACTTTGACGATATATGTGCAATGTTTGACTATAGTCAGGGAAACCAGGCGACAAAACCTGTCTATCTTAAAAAGGTTCTTTTAAGATTTGCAGCTATGGGAATTACTTCTGTTATGATGTATCTTGAGGATGGATATGAGATAGAGGGCGAGCCGTATTTTGGATATATGCGCCCAAGATATTCCTATGATGAAATTAAAATGCTTGATGATTATGCGTATTCATTAGGTATGGAAATCGTTCCTTGTATGCAGACTCTTGGTCACTTGTCAAATCCCTTACGTTGGGGCGTTTACAGTGACATAAGAGACGGAAAATCAACCTTGTTGGTTGGAAGCGATAAAACTTATGAATTAATCAGAAAGATGCTTGTTGCAGCTTCTGCACCTGTAAGAACAAAGAGAATTCATATAGGAATGGATGAAGCTTGGAAATTAGGACTTGGTGAGTACATAAAGAAAAATGGGTACAGAAAAGCCAGCGCTATATTCCGTGAGCACCTTGAAAAGGTTATGGAAATTACAAAAGAGCTTGGTCTTGAGCCTATGATATGGGTTGATATGTTCTTCCGTATAGCCCTTGAGGAAATGGGATATCCGTCAGAAACCTTTAAAACGGATAAGGAATTGGATTTTGCGTCACGGTACGAGAAAAACAATGACGGTCCTGCTTTGGTTTTCTGGGATTATCACGACAAGGAAAACGAAACAAGAAATATGCTCAGACAGTGTAAAGTCCTTTCTGATAATGTGATTATGGCGGGTGCCATAAGAAATAACAGAGGTTTTGCTTGCAAACAAGGAATTAATGTCAAGAATGCGAACACTGTTTTGCCTATAAGCAAAGAGGTTGGCGTAAGAAGAGTAATAGCAACAGTTTGGGGTGATAACTGCCCTGAAGGAAACAACTATTCCGCGTTGCTTGGTTTACAGCTTTTTGCAGAACACGGCTTCTCTGAAACTGTTGATATGGAAAAGTGGTATAAAAGATTTGCTTTTTGTGC
>JAZRTD010000130.1:0-5951 GCA_045651845.1 Clostridia bacterium
GTCAACAATCTTGATACCTACAACTGGTTCGTCTTCGATATCTGTTGTAGCACCTGTGTCCATACCAAAGTATGTGTTGTAAGCAACAACGCCTTCGCCCTTAACGATTTCAAGGTTCTCTGTCATAAGAGTCTTGTAATCTCTAACAGCGATTGCACCAGCTACAACGTACTCTGAACCGTCGTGCTTAATATAGTCACCGGAACCATCTTTGTTCCATGTAACCTGCTCAACGAGAGGTGTGTCGATAGCATTGTAGATAAGCTGAGCGATTGTTCCACGGCTAGCTTCTGAACCGATGTTAGCACCTGTAACATCTTCTGTTACCTTTTCTTTGATAGCAGCAGAGATGTAACCCATTGGGTAGCCACCTTCAGCGTTAGCTATAACTGTGTAACCAAGTGTAGCCATAATCATCTTAACAGCTTCTTCGTACTTAACGTTTCTTTCAGGAGCAAATGTTCCGTCAGGAAGACCGTCAATACCTGTGCCTGTAGCACTTGCAATGTAACCGGAAGCCCAGTGTGTTGAAGGAACGTCAGAGAACTTTGTAGCGCTCTTGCCTTCAGCTGATTCAGCATAACCCTGCATAGCAGCAATTAACTTAGCCATTTCAGCTCTTGTAACTGTCTGTTCTGGTTTGAATGTTCCGTCAGTATAACCGTCGATTATACCAATTTTGTGTAACTGTTCTACCGCTCTGAAATATACGCTGTCCTCAGCAACATCTGTGAAAGATGCAGCACTTGCAAAAGTTGTTAATGCTAATGCAAAAACAGCAACTAAAGCGATAATTCTTTTGAGATTTTTCATAGTCTCAAATCCTCCTTATAAAAATTTTAATTTTTTTTCAAAATTATATATATTCAAAGGCCAAGCCTTCAAATACCAAAAGATAAATATAGTAAAACTTTTAGCTTAATATGATTATATACTAAAAAATTTTTACTGTCAACAATAAATTGAAAATGTAACAAAACTGTAATACTTTTCACATTTTTTTGAAATAATGGCGTTTTTTCGACTCCATTTGTCTATATTTGGGCATAATTCGACATACTTTTAATTATACCGTGTATTATTTTAATACTTTTTCCCTTAATTGTCAAGTCTTTTTTGGGATTTTCTTAAATTTTTTTCTTTTTTGTTTTTCTTCCTTATTATATTATTATATTATATAAAAAAAGACCGCTTGCGGTCTTTTACAAATTTTCTTCAAAAAAGTTCTTTAACGCGGTTTCGGCATTTTCTTCGTCCTCTCCGCTTATTCTGATTTTTATTTTATCGTCTCTCCTGACACCAAGCCCCATTACTCCGAACAGTTTCTTTCCGTCAGCTTCCTTTTCTTCCTTTATTATTAATATATCTGACTGAAATTTTGATGCCTCCTTTACAAGAAGCCCCGCAGGTCTGGCGTGAATTCCATACTCGTCTCTGATTTCCCACTCAAATTCCTTCAAGCATATTCCTCCTTAATAAGTTTTACCTTATTATGCTTTAGGAATTCCGATTTTATTCATTTTTTAGCCTGCCAGCGCAATCCTTGAGCATTTATTATAGTCACGAACACAGAAAAGCCCTGCTATGGCGGTCACAACAGCGACATAATCCACCTGTCCTATGGTAAATCCGTAAATATTTGCTACAATCTGCAAAATCAAAGCATACCGCATATATCTTGAAACAGAAATATGTATCATCCCGTGGCCCCGACCTATTCCATAGGCATAGCCTTTTGCTCCAAGGCACAGATATCCAAGGACAACCACCACGGCAAGTACAAATGAAAGCATTTCAAAGCGCACGGCATTTCCCTCAGAAATACCCCCGCCCTCAACCAACAATAATGCACTGTATCGTCTATTTATCACACTCCACAGCACACTGATTGCATTAAGGACCCCAAATATGAAGTACATCATACTATAAAGCTTCAACTTCTTCAATTTTTTCGCCATTTTGCGAATTTCCCCTTTCATATTTAAATGTGCTTCTGTAAAAATTTAAATATGTCTTTTTTATTCTATCATAGATTATAAAAAAATGCAATACCTAAAAAACAGCAAGAGAAGTCTTAAATTTCTCTTGCTGTTTTTAGTCAGCTTTTATCTTATGCCGTAATTTTCAATAATGTAGTCCATATCCTTATCGCCTCTGCCCGAAAGATTAATTAAAACAGAGCCGTGTTCCATTGTTTTCGCAAGCTTCATTCCATAGGCAACCGCGTGTGAACTTTCAATAGCAGGAATAATACCTTCAAGGCGAGCAAGGCGATAGAATGCATCGATAGTTTCTTCGTCGTCGATAACATCATATTTAACTCTGCCGATTTCCTGCAAGAATGCGTGTTCAGGACCGGATGACGGATAGTCAAGACCGCTTGCAACGGAATATACAGGGGCAGGCTCGCCATTCTCATCCTTAAGCATAATACTGTTAAAGCCGTGCATAATTCCTTCCGTTCCGTATTTAAGGCTTGCCGCATGGTCACCAAGTTTTGGGCCTCTGCCCAAAGGCTCAATGCCATAAATGTCAACAGGGTCATTCAAAAATCCTGCAAAAAGGCCTGCCGCATTACTTCCTCCGCCCACACAGGCAACAATTGCATCTGGGAGGTGACCTGTCATATCCATAAACTGTTCTCTTGCCTCAATCCCCACAACGCTCTGGAAATCACGAACCATCATAGGGAACGGGTGAGGGCCTAAAACCGAACCGATACAGTAAATTGCATCCTTATACTCTCTGCTGTATGCATCAAATGCTGCATCAACCGCCTCTTTAAGAGTTTTAAGACCGTGGGTAACCTCAACAACGTTTGCGCCTAAAATTTTCATTCTTGCAACATTGGGTGCCTGTTTTTTAATATCCACGCTTCCCATATAAATATCACATTCAAGCCCGAAAAACGCCGCCGCAGTAGCAAGGGCAACACCGTGCTGTCCTGCGCCCGTTTCTGCAATAACCTTTTTCTTTCCCATATATTTAGCCAAAAGTGCCTCGCCCATACAATGATTAAGCTTATGCGCCCCCGAATGGTTCAAATCCTCACGCTTTGCATAAAGCTGAACCTTTCCGCCGAGGGCATCGGACAGTCTTTCAAGGTGAGTAACGGGGGTTGGCCTGCCCTGGAACTCTTTTCTTATTCTGCGAAGCTCTGCTATAAATTTTCTGGACTGGCAAATTGAATAATATGCCTCCGTAATCTCTTCCATTGCTTTTTTCAGATTATCAGGGATATACGCTCCGCCGTATTTGCCGAAATATCCGTTCCTATCAGGATAATTACTGAAATAAGTATCAAAATCAACATTATTTAACTTCATTTTAGCTTCCTCCAAAAATCAAATTTATATTAAAAAATCCTCGACAGATAATCTCTGTCAAGGACGAATAAACAATATCCGCGGTGCCACCCTGAATTCGCACAAAATGCGCTCTTAACGAAGTACCATCATACTTCCGGCCGTTAACGAAGGCCAAGCCGTCGGTGCATTTAACACCGCCCTTAACAGTCCATATTACTCAGGCGACTCTGCGGAACTCACACCGTAATCCGCTCGCTCAAAGAGCCGTTATCTGACTTTTTTCTGTCTCATCGGTTTATTTTCATTATTAAATTATGCTAATTATAACACCTCTGTTCATTTTTGTCAATAGTTTTATTTTAAAGAAAAGCGGAAGTGAGTTTTCCTTTAATTCCTCACTTCCGCTTTTTGTCTATTTTTTAAGAGGGCCGTAGCCTGCCTCTTTTACGCATTCCTGACCTTTTTCCGTCAGCATAAATTCAGCCATTTTTCTGGCAGGAGAGTTTTCTTCCTCATCAGAGCGTATAACAATATATGAATTGTTTGAAAGGGGATAACTTCCGTCGGCAATTGTTTCGTCTGTGGGATAAACCCCGTCAATTTCCAAAAGCTTAAGCTGAGTTTTGGTATCATAGAACGGGTCCATATTGTTAAAGTAATAATAAATGCTGTATCCAAGCCCAAATCCTTTTGGCTCATCGGTTTTTGAGTCCATAACATCTGTTAAGACATTGGCCATTGTAACCGAAGTGGTTTCATTTTGGATTTTCTCGTGAATTTCATTTCCGTTTAAGAAATGTCTCTCCATTTGAGCGTGGCTTCCGCTGTCATTGTTACGGCAATACGGATACAGTAAAGCGTCTTCTCCCCCAAGCTGATTCCAGTTTTCGTATGCATTATTGACATAAATATCGGAAATCTGCTCTTTTGTCAGCCCCTTTATAGGATTTTCTGCATTGGTAAAGAAAATCATTGCATCATAGGCAATGGGAATAAGCTCCAGCTCAACACCCTTCTCCTTTGCCAGTTCTAAAATATCGCTGGCAGGATAAACCGAAGCAAAAAGCATATCAACCTCACCGTTTATTAGTCTTTGGTATGATGCGTGGCTTTTGCTGTGCTTTTGAGGCATATCGGGGTGATAAAAACCGCCAACAAAAAGATTGCGGTAAACCGCCTGAGTATACGGATAAGTCGAAGTTGAGCCGTCAATTACGGGCATCTCTTTATCAAACCCGTATTCAACCGCAAGTCGGCTTGGATTTATAAAGTAATTATCCCAAACTCTGAAAAGCATCAACGCCGCATCAAATCTTGTGGCGTTTTGCTTTGGATAAGCATAAAGGTCGTCAATAGGCTCCCCGCCTGCATTCACTTCCCCTGTCGGCACCCACTCAGAAGATGCAAATGACCGCATAGTTTCATAAGAATTTCTTGCCCAGTTTGAAATGTTTGCATAGTCCTTATAATCAGGCATATTCCCCCTGTTTTCATCAGTAACCTGATTTTCCCTTTGAAGTCCCGAAAGCCAGGTGGCTCTTGCAATCATTGTCACCATTTCCTCACGGGTAACAAGGCGGTTCGGACTGAATGTGTCTGGAGAATCTCCCTTGACAAGACCGCAGTTTTTCGCTGCAGCAATAACCCCTGCGTGCCAATCGGTTTCTTTAACATCTCTAAAGCCTGTGTTTTTATTTTCCGTTTCATTAAGGCCTAAAATTCGCATAACCATAGCTGTTGCCTCGGCACGGGTTATGTTGGCATTGGGATTTGCTCTTCCCTCGCCGTCGCCGTTTATAATTCCCCGACCGGCCATAAGCTTCATAATGGTAAATTCATAGCTGTAATCATCTGGTTCATCAGCGAAAGTCTTATCCTCTGATATGAAAACCTCAACCTCTCTGTCTTTATCCTCCTTGGGAACTAACGCGAACATATATCCGTCATAGTATTCCGAAAGGGGAATGATTGTCTTATCGTCCTTAAAGCGAAGAGCAAGACGGGTATACTGCTGATAATCCTCCGCCCAAAGCCTTTCCCCCTCGGGATAAGTCACCGACAGTGAGACAAACTCCTCTGCAGATGCAGAAAGCGTCGTGAAAATAAATATTGCAACAAGAACTAAACTAATAAATTTTTTCATAATTCATCCCTCCTTTGGTTTATATTTCAATTATATAATGAAGAGATATTTTTTTCAATATGGTTTTAGAAAATGTAAATATAATGTAATACTTTATTTGCAAAAGTGATTTTTTTATGTTATAATAAAAAATGAATAACGAGGAACTAAGGTGATAGTATGTCTAATGTAATTAATGCGATTGCAATAATTCTGTGTTTGTTGTGTTGGATTTTTATTATTAGAAAATTTATTATTAGCAGGTATTCCCCCGTCAAAACAGTTAGTGCAAAAGTTGTTGACAAATATAAGCCGGATACAGTTTCTAAATATCCCGGCACATTTAAACAAGCGCGTTATGTGGTTGTATTTGAAGCAAAGAATAAAAAGCTTTCATTTGATGTGTCGGAATTTTCGTATAATAACTATAAAATTAAAGAAAAAGGAACGCTTAAATACAAAGGAACTAAAATTATAAGTTTCCAATAATTTTTTGATCCTGACTTGACACGAGTCTATAA
>JAZRTD010000131.1:0-1101 GCA_045651845.1 Clostridia bacterium
ATGGCAAGCTCTTCAAGCTGTTTGTCATCAACAAAGCCAGGGGCGTTTGACATAAGCTCCGACGCATTCTGAACCTTCGGGAACGCCACAACATCACGAAGGCTGTCAGCTCCGCACATTATCATTGATATTCTGTCAAGACCTATTCCCATACCGCCGTGAGGTGCTGCACCGTATTTATATGCTTCAACCAAAAATCCGAATTTTTCTTCAATTTCCTTTTCGGAAAGTCCAAGTGCCTCAAACATCTTCTGCTGAAGCTCATAATCATTTATTCTGATTGAGCCTGACGAAAGTTCAGTTCCATTCAGCACAAGGTCATAGGCCTTTGCAATAACCTTTTCAGGGTTAGTTTCAAGATACTGTATACAATCGTCCTGAGGCATTGTAAACGGATGGTGCATTGCAACATAGCTGTCTGATTCTTCGTCATATTCAAAGAACGGGAATTCTGTTATCCAGAGGAAGTTAAATCCATCCTTAATAATATCAAGCTGTTTTGCAACCTTAAGACGGAGTGCGCCAAGTGTTGGAAGAGTTACTCTATCCTTATCTGCAACGATTAAGATAACATCGCCCTTTTCCGCACCAACTTTTTCATAAATAGCCTTAAGCTCATCCTCTGTCATAAACTTTGCAAATGAACAGTTTGGCTCATCCTCAACCCATCTCACATAGGCTAATCCCTTTGCTCCAATTCCGCGAACATACTCTGTAAGCTTATCAATTTCTTTTCGTGTAAGAGTACCTGCCGCATTCTTAGCGCAAATCGCTCTGACAGAACCGCCATTTTCAATAGCCGATGTAAACACACCGAATCCGCAATTCTTAACAATCTCTGAAAGGTCCGTAATTTCCATTTCAAATCTTGTATCAGGCTTATCGCTTCCGTATCTTTCCATAGCTTCTTTATATGTTAGTCTTGGAAGAGGTGTCGGAATATCAATATTCAGTACATCGCTGAAAAGCCTTTTTACAAGGCCTTCGCCGATTTCAAGAATATCCTCAACATCAACAAATGACATTTCAAGGTCAATCTGTGTGAATTCTGGCTGACGGTCAGCTCGTAAATCCTCATCTCTGAAACATCTTGCAAGCTGG
>JAZRTD010000132.1:0-4676 GCA_045651845.1 Clostridia bacterium
CCGATTATCTCCGCCTCAATCCCGCGGATTTCCGTCAGATAGTGATACAAAATAAAGGTAAGGTATGATTTTCCGCAACCAAAATCCAGCACGGTCATTTTCTTTTTATCACCCACAACATCGCTTACGATTTCCGTGAAACGGTTGATTTGCTTGAATTTGTCATACATCGAATTGACAATTTTTCCGTCCTTGGTGAAAATTCCTAAATCCACAAGAGGAGGAATCGCCTCATTCAATATATAATTCTTCTTGCGGTTGTGATTTTCCGACATTACCCCGCCGTTTTTCGTAACGAGGCTTGCCTTTCCTTTTTTGGAAATCAACACTGTGTAATGGGCTGTTTCGCTCCAGAAGTCAAGCTGGCGGTAGCTATTTGAAAGTTCGCACAACCTTTCAAACAGCCGGCTCTTTTCCATCGTTTCGGAAAATGCCTGCTTTTCGGTCAGTTTTTCGACCTTAAATTTGTCATTTTTATATTTTGTTATGTTAATTCTGCGAAATTTTGCAGAAGATAAGGGGTTGCTGACAACCCCTTTGATTATTTCATCTTCAAATATTTTATTTAAGCAAGTTATTGGCATTTAAAAATTCCTCTATTCTTTCAAGCGCCTTTTTGATGTTTTCAACCGAATATGCATACGAACATCTTATAAAGCCTTCTCCGCTTTCGCCGAATGCATTGCCCGGCACAACTGCGACTTTCTTGTCAAACAAAAGCTTTTCGCAGAATTCTTCAGAGGAAAGCCCTGTGGCTTTTATGCAAGGGAATGCATAAAAAGCGCCCTCCGGCTCGAAACACTTAAGCCCCATTTTATTAAATCCGCCAACTATAAGCTTACGGCGCTTGTCATACTCGCTGCACATATGCTCAATATCGGCATCTCCGTTTTCCAAAGCGGAAATCGCCGCGTACTGTGCGGTTGTGGGCGCAGACATAATTGCGTACTGGTGCACTTTTGTCATAGCTTTTATGATATCAGGGTGACCGCAGGCATAACCAAGACGCCAGCCTGTCATTGCATAGGCTTTTGAAAATCCGCTGACAAGCACGGTTCTTTCAGCCATTCCCTCAAATGACGCAATAGAAACGTGCTTCTTGCCATATGTAAGCTCGCCGTAAATTTCATCGGAGATAACCATAAGGTTTGCTTCCTTTATAATGGGAACCAAAGCCTCCAAATCAGCCTTTTCCATTATTCCGCCTGTGGGATTGCTGGGATACGGCAAAACGAGAACCTTTGTTTTTGGAGTTATTGCACTTTTAAGCTCCTGGGGAGTCAGCTTAAATTTATTTTCTGCTTTTGTCTGAAGGGTTACAGGAACACCACCCGCAAGTCTTGTTATAGGCTTATAACAAACAAAGCTGGGTTCGGGGATTAAAACCTCATCCCCCGGATTTATAACTGTTCTTAAGAATAAGTCGATAGCTTCACTTCCGCCGACAGTTATAACAACTTGAGAAACTCCGTCATATTTAAGACCAAAACGGCGATTTAAATACGCTGCAACTGCCTCACGGAGTTCTCTTAGCCCCGAATTTGATGTATAATGGGTTTTCCCTTTTTCGAGAGAATATATTCCCTCGTTACGGATATGCCAGGGTGTTATAAAGTCAGGCTCGCCAACGCCTAAAGATATGGCATCTTTCATTTCTGCCGCAACATCGAAAAACTTTCGTATCCCCGACGGCGGGATAGATGAAACTGTATTATTTATAAAGTTTGAAGGATTGAAACTCATAGAGAAATTATCCCCCTGTCATCTGCAGGTGGCCCAGCAAGAATTGTGCCGTCTGCTTTATAGCATTTTAAAACAAAGTGTGTTGCCGTTGAAATTACTGCCTCCATAGGCGCTAAATGCTGAGATACAAAAAGAGAAATATTTTTAAGGTTATCCCCCTCAACAGTTACGCCAAAGTCATAACTTCCGCTCATAAGATTAAGCGCCTTGACTTCAGGATACTGATAAATTCTCTCGGCAATACGGTCAAATCCCTGATTTCTCTGAGGAGTAACCTTAAGCTCAATGTACGCCGTAACGCGGTCAGCAGAATCAATCTTATCCCAGTTCACGATTGCGCCGTAACCAAGAATTGTTCCGTTTTTCTCAAGCTCGTCAATAATTTCGGCGACGGAGGCGACAGATACTCCATACATTTCGGCAATTTCTTCCAAAGAAAGCCGACAGTTCTTGTGCAAAGTTCTGGCAATTTCTTCATACAATTTTTGTTTTTCCATAAAACATACCTCCGTTTAAGTTATAGATATTTGAATTATACCACAATTTAGTATAAAGGTCAATAAAAAAGTGTTGCAAAAGCAACACTTTATAATACTACGTTGAAGAGTGGAGCGATACTGCTTGCTATTATGAAATATAAAAGCACAGAGCAAGTATCTGTCACCGTTGTCACAAGCGGTCCTGCCATAAGCGCAGGGTCAAGACGAAGGAGCTTTGCCAGCATAGGAAGCACGCATCCTAAGATTTTTGCAATAAGCACCGTCAAAATCAATGTTATTCCCAGCACCACTGCCAGATACATATCGCGGTCATATGTGAAATAAACACGAAGTCCGTTAACAACCGCAAGGACCGTTCCGCAAATTAAGCCGACCCCAGCCTCTTTAATAAACACCTTGAAAAAGTCACCCAGAGTTATTTCATCAATGGAAAGACCTCTTATGATCATTGTGGCGCTTTGCGAACCGCTGTTTCCGCCTGTTCCCATAATCATCGGAACAAACGCAACAAGGATTGGCAAAGTTGTGAACGCCGCTTCATACCGAGTTATTATCATTCCCGTAAAAGTGGCGGTAAGCATAAGGAAAAGCAACCAAACAATACGGCTTTTGGCGTGTTTTATAGCCGAGGTTTTAAGATATTCACCTTCACTTGGCATAATAGCCGCCATTTTCTCAAAGTCCTCTGTTGTTTCTTCCTGAATAACATCCATAGCGTCGTCGACAGTAATAATCCCCACAAGCCGGTTTTCCTTATCCACAACAGGCAGAGCAAGAAAGTCATATTTATCGAACATCTTCGCAACGACTTCCTTATCCTCAAAAGTATCAACACAGATAACATTTGTATCCATCAAATCCTCAATAATTGCATCTGACGGAGCAAGAAGCAGAGTCTTAACGGTGATAACTCCCAAAAGATGGCGGTTACTGTCCTTAACATAACAAGTATAGATTGTTTCCTTGTCAACCCCAACCCTGCGGATTTTCTCAAAGGCCTGGGAAACGGTCATATCCCTGCGCAAATCTATATACTCAATTGTCATCATTGAGCCGGCGCTGTCATCAGGATATTTAAGAATTTCGTTTATGCTGTGACGCTTTTCGGGAGGTGTATGCGCTATAATTCGTTTTACCACCGTGGCAGGCATTTCCTCAATCAAGTCAACCGTATCGTCAACATACATCTGGTCCAGAACAATACGAAGTTCCTTATCACTGAAAGCATGAATGAGCTGTTCCTGACTGTCAGGATCAAGACAGGCAAAGACCTCCGACGCAAGTTCTTTCGGCAATATTCTGTATATTAAAGGGAGGTCATCCTCAGGAAGTTCATCGAAAAGCATCGCAATATCAATCGGCATCATTTCAAGCAAAATCAATCGCAATCGTGTGAAATTCCGTTCTTCGAGTAATTGTTCAATAAGTTCGCTGAAATTTTCATTTTCCATAGCAGGGCCTCCATTTCTTCAAATTTCCTTTTTTAATATAATACTCCAAAATTAGAAATTTGTCAAGATTTTCGCCTGTTGACAATAATTTTTTACTATGGTAAAATCAAAAAGGGAGGCGAAAATATGAAATACGAAAATATAAAGCCTGCGATTTTCCTGTCACGACCAAACCGATTTATCGCTCATATTGAGATTGACGGAAAAAAAGAGCTTTGCCATGTCAAAAATACGGGCAGATGCCGTGAGCTTCTTACCGACAGGGCAAAAATCTATGTTCAGCATTTTGATAGTCCAAGCCGAAAAACACAGTATGACCTGATTTCGGTTTGGAAAAACGAAAATCTTATAAATATGGACAGCCAATCGCCAAACAAAGTATTTCTTGAATGGGTCAAAGACGGAAATTTTATTGACGGCATAACTTATATTAAGCCCGAATGTAAATACAAAAACTCCCGTTTTGACTTTTATATTGAAACCAAATCCCGAAAAATTTTTGCAGAAATAAAAGGTGTGACTCTTGAGGAAGATGGAGTTGTAATGTTTCCCGATGCACCAACAGAGCGCGGTGTTAAACACATTAACGAACTGATTGAGTGCAAAAAAGAGGGATTTGATGCATATATTTTTTTCATAATCCAAATGGAAAACTGCAAATATTTTACACCAAATCGCAAAACCCACCCAGAATTCGCCGAAGCTTTGGAAAATGCACGGGTAAACGGCGTAAATATTGTTGCCCTTAACTGCAAGGTTTCCCCTGATGAATTAAAAATATGCGACAATGTTAAAATAATATAAATTTCTTGACTTTATATTTATATGTGTTATAATGGAAAAATCCAATGGAATTAGGAGAATATGCTATGAAAATTTATAGAAATATTACGGAGCTAATCGGCAAAACACCCCTTATGGAGCTTTCAAACTTCGGAAAAGGTCTTGATGCAACAATTCTTGCCAAGCTTGAATATTTTAA
>JAZRTD010000133.1:0-1374 GCA_045651845.1 Clostridia bacterium
GTAAGCTCTGTAACGGGCAAAAATATTGATAAACTTAAGGAAATGATTGCTCAAAAAGCGGTCAAAACTTCTGCGGAGTTTCCTATTTTATCAGACTTAATCGAGAAAGGCGACACCGTAATTCTTGTGACGCCCATAGATGAATCTGCACCGAAGGGAAGGATTATCCTCCCGCAACAGCAGACAATAAGGGAAATTCTTGACTCAAGTGCCACGGCAATTGTCTGTCAACTTAGCGAGCTTGAGGGAATTTTGGGAAATTTGAAAACTCCCCCCAAAATGGTTGTTACCGACAGTCAGGAATTTGGTGCTGTTTCAAAAATTGTTCCAGAGGATATTCCCCTAACCTCATTTTCTATTCTTATGGCAAGGCACAAAGGGGAGCTTTCTCATCAGCTTGAGGGGGCAAAAGCTCTTGATAACGTAAAAGACGGGGACAAAATTTTAATTTCCGAGGGGTGCACCCATCACCGTCAATGCGGGGATATCGGAACGGTCAAGCTTCCTGCTTTTATAAGGAAATACACAAAAGCAGATGTTTCCTTTGAATTTACAAGCGGAACAGAATTTCCCGAGGATTTGTCGGCTTACAATCTTATAATTCATTGCGGGGGTTGTATGCTCAGTGAGAGGGAAATGAAATACCGTATTCAAACGGCAAAGGACCAAAATATTCCCATCACCAATTACGGAATGATAATTGCAAAAACAACAGGAATATTAGATAGAAGTATTAAGATATTTAAATAACGGAGAGGAGAAGCCTCTCCGTTATTTAAATATAAGCATAAATATCGTTAGAATAATAACAAACGCAAAGTTAAATGCGGTAAAAAGTCCTATATATTTTAAGGTTTCCTTTGGGTTATGCTTTATGTATTCGCGGAATGTTATAAGACTTGCTAAGGATGCAATAAGAGTTCCTGCCCCGCCTATGTTCACTCCCAAAAGCAAATCGGCATAATTTTCTGTAAACTGCGACAGAAGAATTGCGGATGGAACATTGCTTATGAACTGACAGGAAAGTATGCTGAAAATCAATGTACTTTTCTCCAAAAGCATTCCGAAAAACTGACGAACCGCATCAATCCTTGCCATATTCCCCGAAAAAATAAAGAAAAACACAAATGTCATAAGCAGGGGATAGTCAACCATTTTGAGGGCTTTCCTGTCCATAAACCATAGAACAACAGGGATAATAATAAGCCCAACCAGGTATGGAATTCCCCTGAAAACAATCAGTATCGAAAGGGCAAAAAGCAACAGATATGCCGTTGTCCGTTTCGGGTTAAGGCTTACTTTCTCATCGTCAATCTCAAGGGGCTCAGGTCTTACAAAAATAAAACAACAAACAGTTATAAGAATTACCGAAAG
>JAZRTD010000134.1:0-2174 GCA_045651845.1 Clostridia bacterium
GACTCGGCACTCGAGAGAAGATTCCAGACAGTTATGGTTGAGGAGCCGTCTGTTGAGGAAACAGTTGAAATTTTAAAAGGTATAAAAGAGTATTATGAGGATTATCATAAGGTTAAGATAACTGATGATATCATAAGAACTGCGGCTGTTTTGTCGGAGCGGTATATAACCGAAAGATTTCTCCCTGATAAGGCGATAGATGTTATTGATGAGGCGGCATCAAAAGCTAACCTTGAAAACACGGATTTAGTGAAAATTTCCAGAGGAGAAAAGGCTCTCTCTATGATGCAGAGCCAGATTGAAACCCTTGATGGAAAAGAAAATTTAAGCGAAGAGGATTATGCAAAGCTTGCGGGGATAAAAAGCGAGATATGCAGGAAAGAACAGGAAATTGCCCAGATAAAAGCAAATATGAAGGATGTTTATATAACTGAAGAAAATCTTGCAGCGGTTATTGAGGCCTGGACAAAAATTCCTGTTAAAAATATTACGCAGTACGAAAGTCAGCGTCTGGTTAATCTTGAAGAAAGACTTCACAAAAGACTTATCGGGCAGAATGAAGCGGTTGAGAATGTTGCAAGAGCCATAAGACGCAAAAGAGCGGGTATAAGTCTTAAACGCCGTCCTGTTTCATTTATATTTGTCGGACCAACAGGCGTTGGAAAAACGGAACTTGTAAAACAGATTGCAAGAGAGGTTTTTGACAGTGAGGAAGCATTAATAAGACTTGATATGTCCGAGTTTATGGAAAAACATTCTGCGGCAAAGCTTATTGGCTCACCGCCCGGATATGTTGGGTATGACGATGCAGGACAGCTAACGGAGAAAATCAGAAGACATCCCTATTCGGTTATCCTTTTAGACGAAATCGAAAAAGCACATCCTGATATTTTCAATATGCTCCTTCAAATTTTAGACGACGGAAGAATTACTGACAGTCACGGCAAAACAGTGTCCTTTGAAAATGCAATAATAATTATGACATCAAATGCAGGAAGCAATATAAAGTCGGGAATAGCAGGCTTTGGCGACGGTGAAAATAAGGCGAATGAAATTAAGGTTCAAAGAGCATTAAAAGAAATGTTCCGCCCGGAATTTTTAAACCGTGTTGATGAAATTGTTATATTCAGCGAGCTTAAACCTAACGAGCTTTCAGAAATTATAACACTTATGACAAAGGATTTAGAAACAGGCCTTTTAGAAAAAGGAATAGGACTTGAGATAACAGATAAGGCAAAAGAGCTTATATTAAAGGAATCATATAATCCGCAGTATGGCGCAAGACCATTAAGACGATATATTGAAAGACACATAGAAGATGCGGTTGCACAAGCCTTGATAGAAGGCAAAATCACGGCAGGAAATGTGGCTTTTGTAGATGAAAAGGATGAAAAAATAAACCTTGAAATAAAAAAATAAAAAAATTGGTAAAAACACTTGACAAGAAAGACTTTTTTTGATATACTATCAAGGTCGGTCGATTAAGGACCTGCCAAGCGGGTGTAGTTCAATGGTAGAATGTCAGCCTTCCAAGCTGAACACGTGGGTTCGATTCCCATCACCCGCTCCAATTTTTTTGCGCCTGTAGCTCAGCTGGATAGAGCAATTGCCTTCTAAGCAATGGGTCAGGAGTTCGAGTCTCTTCAGGCGCGCCATTCACGGTGGGTATAGCTCAGTTGGTTAGAGCGCTAGATTGTGGCTCTAGAGGTCATCGGTTCGACTCCGATTACCCACCCCACACATATTGGGCTGTAGCCAAGTCGGTAAGGCACGGCACTTTGACTGCCGCATGCGTAGGTTCGAGTCCTGCCAGCCCAGCCAAAACAAAAATTAAATATGGTCCATTAGCTCAGTTGGCAGAGCACTTGACTTTTAATCAAGGTGTCCCGCGTTCGAATCGCGGATGGATCACCAGAAAAAAAGACTTGTTTCGACAAGTCTTTTTTTCAGCTAAATTCGCTAACGCGAGCTAAATTGAGCAAGCTCAGCTAAATTGCCTACGGCAGCTAAATGTGCTACGCACGCTTTATGCGAATTTAATTTAGCTGTTAAAAAAACAATTTAGCTATTGCGGAGCAATAATTTCGCTTTGTACGAATGTGCAAAATTTAGCTTAAATGACTTGCATCTAAACCATTCGGTTCTTCCAGATAAAACCCCGTAGGCATAACGCT
>JAZRTD010000135.1:0-4046 GCA_045651845.1 Clostridia bacterium
TGTTTTGATATATCCTGTTCAAGTCTTATAGAATCATTTTCGGAAGCAGACATACTTCTGTCATTTTCCGTAAGTTCCTTGATTTTTGCATCAATTTCCCTGATTCTGTTTTTTTCTTTTATGGGGGCATCGTTCTCATAAATATAAGCAACAATTCCGCCCTTGCCTATACGCCCGGACTCACTGACAACACACTCAAGATACCCGTCACAAGGGGCATTTATAACCTTCTGGTCCTTAAAAATGAACCCGTCAACCGTAAAGCTTTCTGAAATCTCACCTTCTCTTGCCATATAGGTTGTAAGACTTCCGCCCGAGTTATTGATAAAGCTAATTCCTATATAAACAAGCAAAACCAGAAAAAGACACAGCAAAACAGCTTTGCCCGTCAAATGCTTCTTTTTCCTTTTTTTCTGCTTACTCATAAGGGTTCTCCTTTACCGTTTAATTATACCAAACTTATCAGCCAATACATAGCTTTGTTTCACAATCTTATCATAATTGTAATCATTTTGTAATACTATCCAGTTTATATTTTCATTTCGCCTGAGCCAGGTCATCTGCCTTTTGGCATATCGTCGGCTTTCCTGCTTAATTTTTTCAACTGCCTCATCTAAAGAACAATCCCCCTCAAAGTATGAGACAAGCTCCTTATATCCGATTGCCTGCATCGCCGTTGTATCTTTATCAATCCCCATCTCCATTATCCCTCGGACCTCATCTAAAAGTCCGTCTGAAATCATAATATCAACACGGCGGTTTATTCTGTCATAAAGCATTTGTCTCTCAATATCAAGACCGATTGTAAGACAATCATATAAAGGCTCCTGAACAGATTCAATATTTACCTGAGTCATTGTTTTCCCTGTTGTTTTATAAATTTCCAAGGCTCTTATAACCCGTCTTAAGTTATTTTCGTGAATCTTCTCCGCCGACTCTTTATCAATCTTTTCTAAAAGCTTATGAACCGCGCTGTTCCCCTCTTTTTCAGCAAGTGCATAAAGTTCATTTCTATATATTTCATCGCCTTCGCTTTCGGAAAACTTGGTGTTATTTATAACGCTGTCAAGATAAAGCCCCGTTCCGCCAACCAATATAGGAAGCTTTCCTCGGCTTAAAATATCGTCTATATATCCTCTTGCACGCTCTGCATACTGAACTACGCTGAAATTATCCTTCGGGGATATTTCGTCAATCATATAGTGAGGAATCCCGTCCATTTCTGCCTTTGTGGGCTTCGCTGTCCCGATATTCATAAACTTATAAATCTGCATTGAATCGCAGGAAACAATCTCCCCGTTATACCGTTTCGCCATTTCAATAGAGAGCGCTGTTTTCCCTGATGCTGTGGGCCCTGCTATTGCAAGAATTTTACTTTTCATTATTTCACCCTAAACAATTCGTTTAAACATTTTTTCAACTTCCTGCTTGGAAAACTCTATCTTTATAGGCCGTCCGTGAGGACAGGTTGCCTTGCCGTTTTTATAAAGCTCCAAGGTTTTCCTGACAATATCATCCATTTCCTCGCTTGAAAGCTTTTTATTGGCTTTAATTGCGTATTTACAGGAAATCATATCTATCATTTTCTCTTCATAGTCCCAGACAGAATTCTTAAATCCGCCCGAAAATCCATCAAGCATCTCCGCCATAAGGCCCTTTATCTCCTCATCGCTTGAGGTTATGGGGCTTTGCCTTATTATAATTCCGTCTTTTCCAAACTCCTCTGCCTCAAAACCAAAGTCCTCTATTTTCTCTCTGTTTTCTTTAAAAGCATCCATTTCCCCGGCGGTTAAGTTCATAACAACGGGGATTAAAAGCATCTGCCCGAATTTCTTTTTCGCCTTATAATCCGCAAGCAGATTTTCAAAACGAAATCTCTCGTGAGCAGCGTGCTGGTCAATAAAATAAATTTTATCTCCCTGCTCCACAATAACATAGGTTTCAAAGGCTTGACCGATTACCCTGTATGGAATTTCTTCCTCTTTTTCATCTATAAAGTCAAAAACATCCTCAATTATCTCCTCTTCACGAAGAACATTTTCTGTCTTTTGGGGAGTTGTGTATTCAATAAATTTCTCAACGGTCTTAGTTGGAATTTCCTCTCTTTGTATTTGAGAAAAGGCAGGAATTTTCATTTTCAGTTGGGAAACAGACGCGTTTTCCGTATAGCTTTCTCTTACGGGAATGGGCATCTCCTTTTTAGGCTCTTCCTTGACAGAATTCATCAAAGCGTTGCTTACCGCCCCATAAACAATGTCATAAATTCTTTTCTCGTCAGCAATTTTAATTTCCGTTTTCGCAGGGTGAACATTAACATCAACAAGTGATGGCGAAAGATTAATATTCAGCACGAAAAACGGGAACTTTCCAACCATAATTGAGTTGCGGTATGCCTCCTCTGCAACCTTTGCAATAACGTGATTTTTTATGTATCTTCCGTTGACAAAAAGGGTCTGTCTTGTCCTGTTCCCCCTTGCCAAATCGCTTTTTCCGCAAACCCCGAAAACACGGACTCCGTCTTTTTCATAATCAACATCAATAAGACCTTTTGCATACTCAAGACCATAAATATTGAGAATTGCATTTTTTAAATTTCCGTCACCCGAGGTCTGAAAAATCTCCGCTCCGTCACAGATATATTTAAAGCTGATATCTGGCCTTGCCATTGCAATTCTTCCTAAAACATCAGCAACATACCCGGATTCCGTTGAGTCCTTTTTAAGAAACTTCATTCTGGCAGGAATGTTTTCAAAAAGGTTGCTAACCTCCATAATAGTCCCAATGTTACAGGCAATACTCTCTTTTGGAGAGGGTATCCCGTTGGAAAGCTCCATTAAAGTTCCCTCTTCTTCGTCTTTACTTCGGGTTATGACCCTCACATTGGCAACGGCACAGATGCTGGATAAAGCCTCACCGCGAAATCCCATTGTTGACATAGAGTAAAGGTCCTCAATATTTCGGAGCTTACTTGTTGCGTGGCGCAAAAATGCCGTTTCAACCTGACTGCTGTGAATACCGCAGCCGTTATCCGTAACTCTTATGCATTTAACCCCGCCGTTTTCAATTTCAACCTGTATGCTGTCTGCCCCTGCATCAATTGAGTTTTCCACAAGCTCTTTAACAACAGCGCTGGGCCTTTCAGCAACCTCTCCCGCCGCAATCTTATCCGCAATGTTTTGGGGAAGAACCTTTATCTCTGCCATTTATTTCACCGCCTCAACTATCCGTTTTGCGCCTTTGCCTTTAAGGCATAAAGCTTTGTCAGTGCCTCCATTGGTGTTATGGAGTCAAGATTCATATTTTTTATTTCGTCAATTATTTCGCTTTCAGAATTACTCATTCCCATAAAGCTCATCTGAATATCATTATTTCTCTCCGTCGGAGCAAGAGACGGCTTTGCTGTTGCACTTTTAACGCCCTCGCGCTCTTCAACCTCCGCAAGAATTTCTTTTGCACGCCTTGTTACATCCTTTTTAACTCCCGCAAGATGTGCAACTTCAATACCATAGCTCCCGTCAGCACCGCCGCGTATTATTTTACGAAGGAATGTTATAGAATCCCCCTGCTTTTTAACGGCAATACAATAATTCTTAACCCCTGCAATTTTCTCTTCAAGGGTCAGAAGCTCGCGGTAATGTGTCGCAAAGAGAGTTTTTGCACCGCATTTTTTCTTGCTTGCAATATACTCAACCACCGCCCAGGCAATACTTAAGCCATCATAGGTACTTGTCCCTCTTCCGATTTCATCAAGTATTACTAAACTTTTATCACTAGCATTTTTAAGTATATGAGATACTTCACTCATCTCAACCATAAATGTTGATTGACCTTGAGATAAATCATCACTTGCTCCAACTCTTGTAAATATTCTATCAAGTATTGGTATATTTGCATATTCTGCCGGTACAAATGAACCAATGTGTGCCATTAAAGCAATTACTGCAGTTTGTCTCATATATGTTGACTTACCTGCCATATTGGGACCTGTTATTATATTTATTATATTTTCACCAGTGTTTAAATAAGTGTCATTTGGAACAAAGTTT
>JAZRTD010000136.1:0-1144 GCA_045651845.1 Clostridia bacterium
CCCCAAGCGGTCTTAGGAAGACAATGTCATAAATCAACTCCTTGGCTCACAGAACGACATGGCTACGATCCGACTTAGGGAAAAACTTTTGATGAAATCGGTGTTTTGGGAGAGAGTATGAATACAATGTCCGAAAACCTCGAAAAGACCATTTCAAACCTTAAGACTGCCAATGCGGCTCTGATGCAGGATATTGATAAAAAGGAGAAAATTGACTGCCAGAGAAATGAGTTTATGTCCAATGTTTCTCACGAGCTTAAGACTCCCATTTCCATTATAGAGGCTTATGCGGAGGGGCTTACGGAAATGGAGCTTGACGATACGGAGCGGAAAAATTACTGCGATGTAATTTTAGATGAGGCAAGGGGAATGAATATTCTCATTAAAAAGCTTATGTCATTAATGCGCCTTGAATCGGGAAAGGAACGGCTTGATATAACAAGATTTAACATAACCGAGCATATCCGCGAGATTATGGAGCAAAAATCAATATTGTTTCAGCAAAGCGGTGTTTCGGCGACCCTTTTGACAGAGGAGCCTCTTTATCTATGGGCGGATGAATTTTTAATAGAGGAGGCATTTTTGAATTATCTGACGAATGCCATTAAATATTGTTCGGGGGAGAAGAGGATAGAGGTCAGTCTTGAGAAGATAGGCGATAATGTCAGAGTTAATGTGTTTAACACAGGCGAGAATGTCGAGGAGAATGTTCTTGAAAACATCTGGAAGAGTTTTTATATGGCAGACAAGGCAAGGACAAGGGATAACGGAAGCCAGGGTTTGGGACTTTCTATTGTTTCCGCTATTATGAATGCACATAACAGAAAGTACGGAGCATACAACACGGAAAAGGGAATTGTGTTCTATTTTGAGCTTGACGGAAAGACTCAGTAGCTGTGGATTTTATATTTCAAAATGATTTCAGAAAAGTAACAATACCCATAATCCACAGAGTTATCCACAGCTTTTTAGGCGATAAACCTTGGGAATATGACTTTTTCCGCAAAATGAACAGTTTTTTTATCAACATCTTGCATAATATACCAAAGTGTGTTAAAATCTTATAAACAGATATTAAGGGAGAGGAAAAATGATACTTGGAATTGATTTCGGGGACAGCAGAACAGGCTTTGCCTCAAGCGAT
>JAZRTD010000137.1:0-7761 GCA_045651845.1 Clostridia bacterium
TTATTGTTGTTGCCTTTACTTCAGGGAACGGAATTGCCACAACAACCGTAGAGGAAACTGTTCCCAATTCCCCTGTTTCGGAATATATTAAAGCGGGAGATAAAATCCTTGAGATTAACGGACACGATGTTAACATAAGACAGGAGATTTTTTTCGCCATATCTTTAGGAGACGGGGATAAAATCGACCTGAAAGTTAAAAGAAACGGAAAAACCCTTGAGTTTAATGATATTAAACCCTATGAAATAGAGGAAGACGGAGTCAAATATAAAATTTTAGGGATTACCACCAAAGTTTCACCCCGAGGATTTATCTCCGTTTTAAGAGAGGGATTTTTCCAGACGGTTTATATGGGAAAACTGATATTTTACAGTCTCTCAATGCTCTTTAGCGGTGAGGCAAAAATGAGTGATTTATCAGGTCCCGTGGGTGTTATCGACCAGATGCAAAATGCCGTTACCAGTGTTGGCGGAGGTCTTGTCGGGTTTTTAAATTTGCTGTTCCTTGCATCTTTTATTTCCGTAAACATAGGAATTATGAATCTTCTTCCTCTTCCCGCTCTTGACGGCGGAAGAATTTTCTTTATTTTAGTTGAGTGTATTATAAGACGCAAAATCCCGCCAGAAAAAGAGGGCATAGTTCATTTTATCGGGCTTATTCTTTTGCTTGGACTTATGCTTTTTGCAACCTGGAATGATATTTTAAGAATTATAAAATAGGAGACAGAAATGAATTCGTATAAATCCACAATGAAAGCCTGCTACACAGGTTATTTTATTCAGGCAATCATAAACAATCTTGCCCCTGTTTTCTTTGTTATTTTCCAAAAGGATTATAGCATTTCCTTAACCCAGATAAGCTGGCTCATTTTTATAAACTTTGGTGTGCAGATTTTGACAGATTTAGCCTCGGTGTATTTGATAGATAAATTGGGGTGCAGAAAATCCATTGTGTTTGCCCATATCGCAAGCACAGTCGGTCTCATTTTCCTTGGAATTCTCCCTAAAATCCTGCCGTCACCATACCTTGGTTTGATTATAGCAATTGTTATTTACGCATACGGAAGCGGGCTTATTGAGGTTTTGGTCAGTCCCATTGTTGAGGCTCTTCCAACCGATAATAAATCCTCTGCAATGAGCCTTCTTCATTCGTTTTATTGCTGGGGACATCTTGTTGTTGTGCTTTTATCAACAATAGTTATGAAATTTACGGGAACCAGATTATGGTTTATCCTCCCTTTGCTCTGGGCAATTGTTCCCCTTGTAAATACCTTTAATTTTATAAAAGTCCCATTTGCACCAATGGTTTCAGAGACGGATAAAATACCTCTTAAAAAACTGTTAAACTCAAAAACCTTTATAATTTTGCTCCTTTTAATGCTTTGTGCAGGGGCAACAGAAATGACGATTTCCCAATGGTCATCCCTCTTCGCAGAGAAAGGTCTTGGAGTTACAAAGGTTGTGGGGGATTTGCTCGGTCCTTGTCTGTTTGCATTTTTTATGGGGGCAGGCAGAGTTATATACGGTTTCTTCGGGGATAGAATGAATCTTAATTTAAGCCTTATGGCGTGCGGAATTTTAGGAGTTTTATGTTATCTCCTAACCGCTCTTTCCCCCTCGCCCGTCATTGCTCTAATCGGCTGTGCTTTGGCAGGTCTTGCATCAAGCCTTATGTGGCCCGGATTTATTTCTCTTGCAGCAGGCAGGTATCCTCTGGCAGGAACAGCTCTTTTCAGTCTTCTGGCAGTCTTTGGCGATGTGGGTTGCACATTCGGCCCATATATTGCGGGAATTATCGCCGACTTTGTTCAAAATTTCACACAACTTGATGTGTTCTTCGGTGTTTCTCCCGAGCAGGCAGGGCTTAAGGTCGGAATTTTAACTGCGGTCATCTTCCCCCTTATGGTCATAATTTTACTTAAACTTTTAAAAAATAGAAAAAAATAAAAACGGTGAGAGAAAATCTCACCGTTTTCGTTTTTAGGGAATAGGTAAAATTGCCCTTTATTGTAATTCAAATGCTCCTGTATATAGCTGATAATATTTACCTTTTTCTTCTATAAGAGACTGGTGGTTTCCACGCTCGATTATCCGACCGTTTTCCATAACCATTATAACATCAGAGTTTTTAACAGTTGAAAGACGGTGGGCAATAACAAACACAGTTCTTCCCTTCATAAGTCTGTCCATTCCCCGCTGAACTATTGCCTCTGTTCGAGTGTCAATTGAGGATGTTGCCTCGTCCAAAATCATAACAGGCGGGTCTGCAACTGCCGCTCTTGCAATTGAGATAAGCTGTCTTTGTCCTTGGGAAAGATTTGAGCCGTTACCCATAAGCTCTGTTTCATAGCCTTTAGGGAGTCTTGTTATAAAGTCATCTGCCCCTGCCAAAACTGCTGCATTGATACATTCTTCGTCTGTTGCGTCAAGCTTTCCGTATCTTATATTTTCCATAACCGTTCCCGAGAATAAGTTTGTATCCTGTAAAACAATACCAAGACTTCTCCTTAAATCGGATTTTTTTATTTTCTGAATATTTATGCCGTCGTATCGTATTTTTCCGTCTTCAACATCATAAAAACGATTTATAAGATTTGTTATGGTTGTTTTCCCTGCCCCTGTTGCGCCAACAAAGGCAACCTTTTGCCCCGGCTCTGCATAAACAGATACATTATGAAGAACTGTTTTATCCTCTGCATATCCAAAAGTCACATCTGTCATTCTAACATCACCTTTAAGAGGTGTATAGGTAACCGACCCGTCGCCGTGGGGGTGTTTCCACGCCCATTCGCCTGTGCGCTTTTCCGACTCGGTCACATTTCCGTTTTCGTCGATTTCCGCATTAACCAGAGTAACATACCCCTCATCATCTTCCTCTTTTTCGTCCATAAGGGAGAAAATTCGGTCTGCCCCTGCGCAACCCATAACAATTGAGTTAATCTGCTGGGAAAGCTGATTGACATTTCCCGTAAACTGCTTTGTCATATTGAGAAACGGAACAACTATGCTTATGCTGAACGAGAGGCCCGATATGCTTAAATTCTTAGCACCTGTTGCAATAAACAATCCGCCCGCAACTGCCATTATAACATATAGAATATTCCCGATATTGCCGATAATCGGCCCTAAAACATTAGCGTATGAATGTGCCTTTTGGCTTTCCAGGCAAAGCTCCTCGTTTATCTTTTCAAATTCTTCAATACATTCCTTTTCGTGGTTAAAAACTTTTATAACTTTCTGTCCGTTCATCATTTCCTGGATATAGCCCTCTGCCTTACCCATAGACTTTTGCTGACGGATAAAGTATTTTGCCGAGCCACCCCCTGCTTTCTTTGAAACATACATCATAAGGATAACTCCCAAAATCACTACAAGCGTCATCCATACACTGTAATAAAGCATTGCAAAAAGGACCCCGATTACAACCGACCCAGCCCTTATAAGAGACGGCAATGACTGAGAAACAAGCTGGCGGAGAGTGTCTATATCATTGGTATAATGACTCATTATATCTCCGTGCTTATGGGTGTCAAAATATCTTATGGGTAGACTTTGCATACCTTTAAACATTTTAAGGCGAAGCTTTGACAAAAAGCCTTGGGTAATATATGCCATAAGCTGTGTATGAGCTACGGTTACCGCAAGGGCAACCACATACAAAATCGCAATAAAAACTATATACTCTATAATTATCGGATAAGCTCCCGCCCAATCACCTGTTATGCTGTATTCTTCTATTACCGCAATAATCTTTTGGATTGCAAAATCAGGAACAACCGCCGCCACAGCCGAGAAAAGAATACAAAAGATTGCAAGGGGAACTAAAACAGGATAGCACTGAAAAAGAGTTTTTATAACGCGTCCGAATGTGCCTTTTTTTGCTTTTTTAAATTCAGGTCTTTTACTCATCATTATCCCCTCCTTCTGTCTGTTCTTCATAAACCTCACGGTATATTTCGCTGCTTGCGAGCAATTCTTCGTGAGTGCCTGTCTGGGCAATTTTGCCGTTTTCCATTACTATTATCAAATCAGCATCCATAACCGAGGCAACTCTTTGAGCAATAATAATTTTTGTTGTTTCGGGAATAAATTCTCTAAATCCCTCTCTTATAAGGGAATCGGTTTTTGTATCGACCGCACTTGTAGAGTCGTCAAGAATCAATATTTTGGGTGACTTTAAGAGCGCTCTTGCGATACAAAGTCTCTGCTTTTGTCCCCCGGAAACATTTGTTCCGCCCTGCTCAATTTTAGTGTCATATCCATCGGGGAAGGTCTTTATAAACTCCTCTGCCTGTGCGAGGGTGCAGGCTCTCTCAATTTCCTCATCTGTGGCGTTCTCGTTACCCCAACGAAGATTTTCCTTTATTGTTCCCGAGAAAAGCAAATTCTTTTGAAGCACCATAGAAACTGCATCTCGGAGGGTTTTTATATCATAATCTCTCACATCAATTCCGCCAACTTTAATTGTTCCTTCCGTCACATCATAAAGTCTTGGAATAAGCTGAACAAGTGAAGATTTTCCTGAACCTGTTCCGCCGATTACTCCAACAGTCATTCCTGATTTTATTGACAGATTAACATCTGACAGGGAGTTTCTTTTCGCCTCTTTTGAATATTTGAAACTAACATTATCAAATTCAATACTTCCGTCTTTAACCTCATAAACAGGATTTTTAGGTTCATCAAGGGACGGAACCTCTTCCAAAACCTCAAAAATACGCTTTGCAGACTCTGCCGACATTGTAATCATAACATAAATCATAGAAAGCATCATAAGGGACATAAGAATTTGCATTCCGTAAGTCAGCATAGCCGAAATCTGCCCAACATCAACACCGCCAAGACCCAGTATTGCCATTCTTGAGCCGATTAACAGGATAACAACCCAGTTAAAATTCATACAAAGCTGCATGAGTGGAGTGTTAATGGCAACAATTTTTTCCGCCTTTGTAAAGTCTGCTCTTATATCCTCTGCGGCTTTTTCAAATTTGTCATTCTCATACTTTTCTCTTGAAAATCCCTTAACAACACGCATAGCCTGAACATTTTCCTCTATGGATTCGTTAAGCTTATCATATTTTTTGAAAACTCTGCGAAAGGCAGGCATTGCCTTGCGGCTTACCAGATAAAGTCCAATTCCAAGCACAGGAATAACCACAATAAAAGCCGTTGCCAAAGCTCCGCCCATAACATAAGCCATCACAACCGAAAAAATCAACATAAGCGGACTTCTTACCGCAATTCTTATAATCATCATAAATGACATCTGGACATTTGCCACATCGGTTGTCATTCTTGTAACTAAAGACGAAGATGAAAATTTATCAATGTTATGGAAGCTGTATTCCTGCACCTTTTTAAACAGCATTCCTCTTAAATTTTTTGCAAATCCCGACGATGCCTTTGCCGCAGTAAAGGCAGCAAGTCCCCCGAAAGCGAGAGATATGCACGCCGCAACGGCAAGAAATCCGCCTGTTTTTAGTATTCTGGCAATCTCCGCTCCGTCTTTAACCTTATTTACCAAATCTGCAGTTATGAATGGAATAAGGGTTTCTATAACCGCTTCTCCAATCATAAAAATCAGGGTGAGTATTGTTGGTAATTTATATTTCCCCACCGCTCCGAAAAGCTTTTTAATCATTTTCCGTGTCCTCCTTTAAAATGTCATAGGTTTTATCAAGCAGTCTCGTAAAGCACTCAAGCTCTTCACGGCTGAACCTCTCTTTAAACTTGTTTTCTATATACTCGTGATTTATCTTACACTCTGCCCGAACATCAAAGGCTTTCTCCAAAAGGTCCACCTTTCTTTGCCGTCTGTCATTTTCGCATACAGATATTTTAATAAATCCGTTTTTCTCCATTCTGCCGAGAATCCCGATAACCGTTGAATGTTTTATGGAAAAATGCATCTCGAGCTCCCTTTGCGTCACCTCTTTTTCTGCATTTTTAAAGAGATAATGAAGTATATCCATTTGAGTTTTTGTAAGAGAAAACTTTTTTGCCCGTCTGTTTCCGCTTGCCTTAAAACATTCGTGAATACGTTTAAATCTATACCCTAAATCATCAGATTTCAAAACATCGCCCCCTATAAAAGTGTAGCACACTTCACATTATACTAAAAATAAAACTATTAGTCAATACAAATTTTGTAATTTTTTGTCATACGATTTTAGTCATAAAATTAAAGGATACCGCTATACTTTGCAGAAAATTAAAATTGGTAATATTTGACAATTTAATTTGAAAGGATGAATATAATGAATGTCAGACTTGAATATGCGTCAGGGACGCTTATTGCCAAAATCAGCGGTGAGATTGACCATCACACAACCAATCGGCTTCGGGAGATTTTAGACCGTGAGCTTATGGAAAAGAGCATTAAAAATCTTATTCTTGATTTTAATGATGTAACCTTTATGGACAGTTCGGGAATAGGGGTTATTGTTGGACGGTACAAGAAAATTGATGCTCTTGGGGGAAAAATGATGATAATCAGGGCATCGGAGCAGGTTGATAAAATTCTTGAGCTATCGGGAATTAAAAAAATACTTTCCTGCAAGAAGGAGGTTATAGGATAATGAATAACTATATGAAGCTTGAAATTCCTGCAAAAAGCACAAATGAAGCCTTTGTCAGGGCAACAATCGGTGCCTTTGTCAGTCAGATTGACCCCACCATTGAGGAGCTTTCCGACATAAAAACCGCCGTATCCGAGGGGGTTACCAATGCCATTATCCACGGCTACGAAAGTCTGGGCGGAGTTATAAATATAATCTGCCGTATAGAGGACAGCATAATCGAAATTGTTATAATTGACTTTGGAATAGGCATTTTTGACATTGAAAAAGCCAGAGAACCCCTATATACCTCAAAGCCTGATGAGGAGCGGAGCGGAATGGGATTTACAGTTATGGAAACCTTTATGGACACCCTTATCATTGAATCAAAGGCAGGCGAGGGAACACGGCTTACTATGCGGAAAAAGATAGAGCGGAAATGAACAGGGAAATAAACAGCAAAAGCCTTTTAAAGCTTGCCAAAGATGGTGACGAAACTGCAACCGCCCTTTTGGTTGAGCAAAACACAGGACTTATAAAAAGTGTCCTACGCAGATTTTTGGGGCGAGGGTACGAGACAGAAGACTTGTTTCAAATCGGTGCAATCGGCTTAATTAAGGCAATAAGGCGGTTTGATCTAAGCTTTGATGTTCAGTTCTCCACCTATGCCGTTCCTATGATTATGGGCGAAATCAAACGATACATAAGAGATGACGGGATTATAAAGGTCAGCAGGAGCATTAAGGAATTATCCGTCAAGGCATCCTCTGCCCGAGAGGTCCTTATCCGCGAAAAGGGTGAAGAGCCGACAGTTTCGGAAATTGCCGAGAAAATCGGAGCAACTCCCGAAGAGGTTGCCGCCGCCTTTGATGCAACTGCCCGGCCCGAATCTCTTTATGCAAAAGCCGATGACGGGGATAAAGAGGGTGCATCTTTAATCGACAGGCTTGAAAGCCCCGTTAATTTTGAGAAAAATACTGTGGACAAGCTTTTAATTTCAAGTCTTTTAAAGGACTTTCCCCAAAGGGAACAAAAAATTATAATCCTCCGCTATTTCAGGCAGAAAACCCAGTCCCAGATTGCGGAAACCCTTGGCATATCCCAGGTCCAGGTCTCCCGCCTTGAAAAGAAAATCCTCGCCAAAATGCGGGAAAAATTAAAGGAATAAAATATTGACAAAACGCACTTTTTTGTATATAATATAT
>JAZRTD010000138.1:0-1341 GCA_045651845.1 Clostridia bacterium
CACTGTACCGACGGGCAGATTGCAAAATATATGGGTCGGATAAGCGGACCGCTTCTTGACAGAATTGATATTTTAGTTAATGTTCCTGCCGCAAGCTTTGACGAGCTTGAGTCAAAAAAGAGCGGTGAAAGCTCTGCCGAGATTCGAAAGAGAGTCAATAAGGCAAGACAAATTCAGCTTGAGCGGTATAAAGGCACAAATATATATTCCAACAGCAGGCTTACGCCTGAGCTTATGGAAAAATACTGCGCCCTTGACGAAAAGGGAAGTGCTATTTTAAAATTTGCCTATGAAAAGCTTGGTCTTTCAGGAAGAGCATATAACCGCATCTTAAAGGTTGCCAGAACCATTGCAGATTTGGCGGGGAGCGAAAGCATAACCGCAGAGCATATTTCCGAGGCCATAAGCTACAGAAACACCCAGACCGACAAGCTTTAAATATTGAAAGGAACTGATTTAATGCGACTGAATATTGTATTGGTTGAGCCTGAAATCCCTTCAAACACAGGAAATATTTCAAGGACCTGCTCCGTAATCGATGCTTCATTGCATCTCGTTCACCCTCTGGGCTTTGACATAAGCGAAAAGGCGGTAAGACGAGCGGGCCTTGACTATTGGGACACTTTAGATTTGCACGAATATAAAAGCATATATGAGGTAATTGAAAAATACCCTGACGGCGACTTTTATTTTTGTACCACAAAAGGAAAAATAACATACTCGGATATGGACTATAAAAACAACGGCGGAAAAGATATTTTTCTTGTTTTCGGCAAGGAAACCAAGGGACTCCCTGAGGATTTGCTCCGTGACCACACGGAAAAATGTATAAGAATTCCTATGCGTTCGGATAAGCGGTCCTTAAACCTTTCCAACTCGGTTGCAGTCATCGCTTATGATGTTCTCCGCCAGACTGATTTTGAAAATCTTCAAAAAGAGGGCTTTTTGCCCGAAGCTTAAGAATTGAGGTTTTGTTATGTTTTTAGAAAATGATGAAATGAAATTTATTGCTCTTTATGCCCTGAAACGCTATCAGGCGCCCATAAACAGCGAGACTTTTTATGAAATAATCACCTGGGATAAAGAAATAATGGGATTTTTTGATGCCGCCTCCGCTCTTTCTGAGCTTTTATCGGGGGGATATGTTGAAAAAACCTTTTACAGAAACGAAGAATGTTATGTTCTTTCAAAGGACGGGGAAAAAACCCTTGAGCTTTTCGGCGGGAAATTCCCAAAAAGTATCAGAAACCGTATCGACGACGCAATCGGGAAGATGAGATATGATACGCTCTCTGCCCCTGATGCATCTTACGGAGAGGTTGTTCCCGTAAACCGCACAGA
>JAZRTD010000139.1:0-1199 GCA_045651845.1 Clostridia bacterium
TCGAACAAAGCGGAACGGTTGAGCCTTATGAAAGACGTGAAATAACCGCTCTTGTCCGCGGCGAGGTTATTGCATCTTCTTTTAAGGAGGGTGATTTTGTTAATGAAGGCGATACCCTTTATAGAATTGATGATGAGGATGCACAGCTTAGCTTGGAACGCAGCCAGATAAATTTGAGCGAAGTCAATAAAAGTATCGATGACCTTAACATATATGCTCCTGCATCAGGAACTCTCACTAATTTTAATTTAAGTGTGGGCGATAATGTAAACGGGGGAGAAATAGGTAAAATTATAAATAATGACAGTATGAAAGTCAGAATACCTTTTACAGCGGCTGATTTTGATAAAATCTCAATTGGCGACGGAGTAACGGTTACAAGCGCCTCTTATATGATGAGCATTGACGGAACGGTTACATATAAGCTGGATTCAAATGCAGGAACGGGAACAGACGGAAGTTATCTAAAAGAAGTTGAAGTTACCATATCCAATCCGGGGGCATTATCTGCAGGAGTAACCGTTGCAGGGTCTGTAAGAACCGGAGGCGGCACAGTTTATTCTGCAAAATCGGGGAAAATTGAAAGCGGAGGAACAACATCTCTTCGTGCAAAGTCTTCAGGAACGGTTGAGAGTCTTAAGGTTAAAAACGGGGATAAGGTTAAAAAAGGACAGCTTATCGCTGTTTTGTCAAACGATTCATTGATGAATAATAAGAGGACAACAGAGCTTTCGCTAAAATCAGAGCGGAAAAATCTTGATGATTATAATATAACCGCACCAATTTCAGGAACAGTCATAACAAAAAATGTTGAGGCGGGAGATAAGATAGACAATTCAAATTCACAGACGGTTTTGATGGTTGTTGCAGATATGAGCAAAATGAAATTTACTATTTCCGTCGATGAACTGGATGTTGGACAGATAAAGATAGACCAAAGTGTCAGCATAACTGCTGACGCTCTTCCGGGGCAAAGATTTAACGGTGTTGTTTCAAAGATTGCGGCGGAGGGAACAGTAAGCGGACAGGGCGTAACAACCTATGATGTTGAAATTGTGATAAATGAGCCAGGCGAACTAAGGTCCGGAATGAATGTTAATGCTAATATTATTATTTCGGAAACAAGAGATGTTCTGGTTATCCCCGAAGGGGCGCTAAACGGAGCAAAAGGCGGGGAAGCAACTGTCTATGTGGCAACA
>JAZRTD010000140.1:0-1733 GCA_045651845.1 Clostridia bacterium
AGGAGATTATAAAAATGGCAACAATCCTCAGCGGAAAGGAAATATCCGCAAAAGTAAAAGCAAAACTTACGGAAAGGGTAAAGACTCTTTCGGAAAAGGGAAAAACTCCGGGTCTGGCAGTTATAATCGTGGGCGATGACCCGGCATCTAAAGTTTATGTTGGAAGAAAAGAGGCTATGTGTCAGGAGCTTAATATGTATTCCGAAAAATATGCTCTCCCTGCAGAGACCACTCAAGGAGAACTTGTTTCTCTCATAGAAAGGCTTAATAATGACGACAAAATTCACGGAATTTTAGTTCAGCTTCCTCTCCCCAAAGGACTTGATGAAAAAGCAGTTATAAACACAATAAATCCTGAAAAAGATGTTGACGCTTTCCATCCTGTTAATGTTGGAAAAATTATGATTGGCGACTTTGATTTTGTTCCCTGCACTCCTGCGGGAATTATGGAGATGATAAAGGAAAGCGGTTGTGAGGTTGAGGGAAAGAACTGCGTTGTTATAGGGCGAAGCAATATCGTCGGCAAGCCTATGTCAATGCTTCTTCTTCATAAAAACGGAACTGTTACAACCTGTCACTCAAAGACCAAAAATCTTAAAGAAATTACAAAAGAGGCCGATATTTTGGTTGCCGCAGTAGGCAGAGCCAATTTTGTTACAGCCGATATGGTTAAAGAGGGTGCTGTTGTTATTGATGTTGGTATGAACAGGCTCGAAGACGGAACTCTTTGCGGAGATGTTGACTATGCAGAGGTTTCAAAAATTGCAGGGGCAATAACTCCTGTTCCCGGCGGTGTTGGTCCTATGACAATTTCTATGCTTATGCAAAACACCATAACAGCCGCTGAAAAGAAATTATAATATAATAAACGGCAAGGATTTCTCCTTGCCGTTTTAACTTATTCATTTTCCTTCTGCGCCTTTGGATGTGCATTATAATACACATTCTTTATACGCTGTTTCATTATTCTGTTATAAACCTGCATAGACGAAATATGACTGTGTCCAAGCATTTCCTGCATTGATTTTATATCCGCACCATGCTCTAAAAGATGCACGGCAAATGAGTGTCTTAATGTGTGGGGCGTTATTTCTTTTGTTATTTTCGCACTTTCCTTATAGGTTTTAATAAGCTTCCAGAATCCTTGTCTTGAAAGCCTTGTTCCGTTTCGGTTAAGGAATAGGGGCCCCGATTTTTCATCCGTCATAAGGGGTCTGACTTTACTTACATAATGTTTAAGCGCTTTTGCCGCATCTGCATAAATGGGAATAACTCTGCTCTTTCCTTTGCTTTCACAGGTTATAAATCCGATTTCCGTATTAACATTTTCAACATCAAGGCTTATAAGCTCCGTAACTCTCATTCCTGTTGCATAAAGAATTTCAAGGAGGGCTTTATCTCTTCTGCCAAGCAAAGTGTTATCTTTAGGCTGACTTAATAAAATCTTAACCTCCGCCTCCGTCAGAATTTCAGGCGGAGCGCTCTCATTTGAATAATTTCTGACATTTTCAGAGGGGTTTTCTCTTATGATATGCTTTTTGCAAAGGTATCCGTAAAAGGAATGCAGTGATGCTATTTTTCGTCTTATGGTGGCAGAGGATTTTCCTGCACTCTGCAATTCCATAATATAGTTTAAAACATTTGTTTTTGTTGCATCAGCTAAACTGCCTAAAGTTCCGTTTAAATACTCCTCAAAAGACTCTATATCATTTTTATAAGAAGAATATGTATTT
>JAZRTD010000141.1:0-2313 GCA_045651845.1 Clostridia bacterium
ACAGGACTTAAACAGCATACAGGGAACTGGCCCGGAAAAACAGTTGAAATTGCACGGGGAGATTATATATATAAAGGAAACAATTTTATTATGGTAGATATTCCGGGAACTTATTCCCTTAAGGCCCGTTCCCCCGAAGAAGAAGTTGCCCGTGATTTTATTTTAAGCGGTATCCCCGACGCAACCGTTGTTGTCTGCGATGCCACCTGTCTTGAAAGAACCCTGTGTCTTGCCCTGCAGACTCTTGAGATAACCGATAAGCTTATTGTCTGTGTTAACCTTCTTGACGAGGCAAAACGAAAGGGAATTTCCATTGACCTTATTAAACTTTCCAAAAGACTTGGCGTCCCCGTTGTTGGCGTATGTGCAAAGACAAAAACAAATTTTGATAAGCTTTCTCAGGAAATCGCAAATGTTTGCCAAAACAAAAATTTCAATCCCTTTAAGATAAAATACAGCAATATAATCGAAGATGCTATCTCCCGATTACAAGAAACGGGAATTGACCGCAAAACCGCTCTATCCTATCTTGAGGGAACCAAGGAACCTGACTCAGACACGGAAAAATCAGCATTAATCTCTGCTTTAGATACTTTATCCGAAAACGGAGCTTCAAAGGAGAAAATTCCAGAAATTATAGCATCTTCAATTGTTCTCACCGCCGAAGATATTTGTCTTGAAAGTGTTCATTTTAAAGACAACGGATATGGAAATATTGACAGAAAAATTGACCAAATACTGACAAACAGAATATTCGGTTACCCAATTATGCTTTTGCTTCTCGCATTTATTTTATGGCTGACGGTTACGGGTGCAAACTATCCATCTTCAGCGCTTTCCGCTCTGTTTTCCGTCACGGAAGAAAAACTTCTCGTGTTCGCAAAGATTTGCAATGTTCCGCCTGTCATATCTCAAATGCTTATTTGCGGAGTTTTGCGTTGTCTTTTCTGGGTGGTCGCCGTAATGCTTCCCCCAATGGCAATTTTCTTTCCGCTTTTTACCCTTTTGGAAGATTTAGGTTTTCTGCCCCGTGTGGCATTCAATCTTGACCATATTTTCAAAAAATGCAAAACCTGCGGAAAGCAGGCACTCACTATGTGTATGGGCCTTGGGTGTAATGCGGCGGGAGTTGTTGGATGCAGAATTATAGATTCGCCCAGAGAGAGGCTTATTGCCATTATAACCAACTCGCTTATTCCTTGCAACGGGCGTTTCCCGACCATAATATCTGTTATGACTATGTTTTTTGCAGGAAGTATTATAAGCGGATACGGCTCCGTTTTCTCCGCCGTTATTCTCACGCTTGTCATAGCCTTTGGAATTTTGCTTACCTTTATTCTTTCAGCCTTTTTATCAAAAACATACCTGAAAGGCAAACCCTCAACCTTTTGTATGGAGCTTCCCCCATACAGAAAACCTCTTATTGGCAAGGTTTTAGTCCGTTCCGTTTTCGACAGAACCTTATTCGTTTTAGGGCGTGCCGCCGCCGTGGCTGCCCCTGCGGGACTTATAATATGGGTTATGGCAAACATCTTAATAGGTGATGTATCTCTCTTAAAATATTGTTCTGATTTCCTTGACCCCTTAGGCAATCTTATGGGTCTTGACGGAGTTATGATTATGGCATTTATTTTAGGATTCCCCGCTAACGAAATTGTTATGCCTATTGCAATTATGGCATATATGTCAGGAGGAACGCTTATAGATATTTCAAACCTTTCAGCACTGCGGGAACTTCTTATTGCAAACGGCTGGACACCTGTTACCGCAATATGCACTGTTTTGTTTTCACTTGTTCATTTCCCATGTTCAACAACCTGCCTTACTATATATAAGGAAACAAAAAGTTTAAAATGGACCCTTTTATCAATTTTCCTTCCAACAGTTCTTGGCGTCCTCTTGTGTGTTTTAGTTAACCTTGTTTCAAAAATAATATAATAAATTTTCAAAAAACTATTGACTTTATCACTTTAGTATGCTAAAATGATAAAGTCTTTTTTAATAAGGAGGTTAAAAATTATGACAAAACTTCATAATCCGCTTACTGACAGACTGTTTAAAGCCATATTAAATCTTGAAAGTATTGACGATTGCTATGCTTTTTTTGAAGATATATGTACTATAAAGGAGATTACGGACATTTCCCAAAGACTTGATGTTGCCGTAATGCTGAAAAAAGGCAAAAGCTATCAGGAGGTTTCCAAAGCCACAGGGGCAAGCACGGCAACAATAAGCCGTGTCAATAAATGCCTAAATTACGGCAGCGGGGGCTACGAGATGGCACTGTCTAAACTTATTGAGGAGGACAAATAA
>JAZRTD010000142.1:0-1260 GCA_045651845.1 Clostridia bacterium
CGAAAAAACTTCATATCCTCAGGGATATTATCAAGCAAATCGCCGTTTTTCCCAATCCCCCACTCTTTATCTGCAGCAACAATCATATTCATAGAAATTTCCTCCTCTTTAGATAGCTACAGGAATATTTTTTATCTGTTCGTTCTTTTCATAATTCTCCAAAATGAAACCACCGGGAGTAAACCCATCGCCCCCCTTACTGTCGGGATTTACAATAAGCTTTGGTGCAGGATAAGCTGGTCTTTCAATCATTTCCTTAATAACAGGAATATGCCTGTCGTAAATATGGGCATCTGCAATAACGTGGACAAGCTCCCCCGGTTTAAATCCGCTTACCTGCGCAAACATAATGAGGAGCGCCGCATATTGGCAAACATTCCAGTTGTTGGCCGCTAAAATATCCTGTGAACGCTGGTTTAATATCCCGTTAAGCCTATCCCCCGTCACATTAAATGTCATACTGTATGCACAGGGGTATAAATTCATTTCGGATAAATCGGAATGGACATAAATATTTGTCATAATACGCCTGCTGTAGGGATTATGCTTTAAATCATAAAGAACCCTGTCAACCTGGTCAAACTCCCCCTCTTTATACTTATGCTTTATCCCCATCTGATAGCCGTAAGCCTTGCCGATTGAGCCCTTTTCATCCGCCCAGCTGTCCCAGATATGGCTGTTTAAATCATTCACATTGTTGGATTTTTTCTGCCAAATCCAAAGAATTTCATCAATTGCACTTTTAAGATAGGTAGGTCTTAAGGTAAGAATCGGAAACTCTTCACTCAAATCATATCTATTGACCACACCGAATTTCTTTATGGTGTGCGCAGGAGTTCCGTCCTCCCAATGGGGGCGGACAGATTGCCCCTCATCGGAAAAACCGTTTTCAATTATGTCAAGGCACATGGCCTTAAAAATTTCATCAGCCTTACTCATTATTTCACCGCCTATTCTTCGGTTGTTTCAGCCGTTTCCGTATTTTCGCCGTTTTCAGTGTCTTCAGGTGAGTCCTGTTCCTTTGCGATTTCAGAGCTTGAAACAATCCTTACTCCCTCGCCAAGGCGCATAAGTCTTACACCCTTTGTTACTCTGCCGAATGTGCTAATCTCTTCACAGCCCATACGGATTACAACACCCTCGGATGTGATAAGGATAATATCATCATCTTCGGTTACAACGCTGAATCCCGATACATCGCCTGTCTGCTCGCTTATCTTATAGGTTGTTGTACCCTTACCGCCACGGGACTGGAGCTTA
>JAZRTD010000143.1:0-2466 GCA_045651845.1 Clostridia bacterium
AACATGGGGCTTTAAGCGTGGAGTATTCTCAAACGAAGCCGGGCTTGGTTCTTCTGTTATGGTTCACTCCTCATCTAATGTTAAAGAACCTGTTGTTCAAGGCTTATGGGGTATTTTTGAAGTATTCTTTGATACAATTATTGTTTGTACTATGACAGCTCTTGTTATTTTAACAAGCGGTGTTGTTGATATGGAAACCGGTGCATCTTTAAGCGGAGCAACAAAGCTCGGTCTTGCAACAGAGGCCTTTGCAAATCATTTTGGAACATTCGGTGGAATATTTATTGCAATTGCAATTACGCTCTTTGCCTTCTCAACAGTTTTAGGCTGGAGCTATTACGGTACAAAGGCATGGGAATATCTGTTTAAGGGCAAAGGCATTATGGTTTATAAAACCATTTTTATTGCAATGATTGTCGCTTGCTGTGTGCTTGATACATCTCTTGCGGTTGACCTTTCCGATACCTTTAACGGTCTTATGATGATTCCTAACCTTATTGGTGTTATTGCCCTTTCCGGTCTTGTTGTTAAGATTACAAACAACTATAAAGACAGAAAGTTTAAAGGTAAGGATATTAAGCCTATGCTCTCCGTATTCCCTGAAATTCAGGAAGAACAGGAAAAAGATCTTTAAGATAAATAAAAAAGAGCCGAAAGGCTCTTTTTTATTTATCTTAAAACATTACTGTTATTAAGCATTGTTGTACTGTATAGGAATAAAACATCCTGATTATTAAAATTAATAAGGTTACCTAAATAGTCGCTTTGGACATACCTTATATCAATAACGGTTGTCTTTTTATACCGCAATGACAAAAGCGGTGCCACGCTGCTTCCGAAGGAATCTCTGAATATTATCAGCTCTTTTTCTGTTAAAGTATCGGGATTTTCAATTGTTACCAAAGGAGTTGAGCCTGACAAAAACATTTCGTACGGGTCTTTACCCTGGGCTTTTTCCATATCATACATTTCCCCTTTTTTAGGGATTCCTGTGTCATAATACTTAACAACTGCCTTTTCCATAGTTTCATTTGTCAGATACTTTATCTCATCCGCCTCACAGGGAAGAGCGGACTGTCCCGCATAAACGCCGTAAAACGGCTCATTAAGTTTCTTAACCTTATACCTTATCCTATCTTCCTCTGCCGTTTCCATCCTCTTCGCAATATATCTTGCAATTCCGGTTATCTTTTCCTGTTTCCAATGGGAATCCGTTCTGTAATAATCATCAATTTCAAGATATGGCACAATATTTATATATTCCGCATAATCCATTTCCGTTTTGAAATACTCGATAAACTCTTCATAGTCAATGGACGGATACCCATACTTTTCTGCAAGAAAATAATTTTTGTCGGGAATAATGGAAAGATAAACCTTTGTGTCGTTTTCTTTTAGGAATTTATCATAAATCGCCTTAAACCGCTCCGTGCCTAACTCCATCATTTTTCTGTTTTCGGGATATTCAAGCTTTGAAATATGCCCCTCTTTCATATACAGCTCGTTATTGTCCGCCTTATTGAGGACCTTTGTCGAAAATACCGCCTTAACTGTTCTGAAAGCATCACGGAAAGGAAACTGGTCAGCGGAATATACCTCAAAATTCTCCGCAAACTCACCTGATAAAACCGATTCCGCTGTCACTTCAGGCATTTGCATAAGCTCTCGTCTCTCCCCTTGGGAAAATTCACTATCAGGCTTTAAATAGCACATAATAGACATTACTGCAAAAATCAGGGCGAAAACACTTATCATTATAATATTTTTAAATTTCATACTCCGCCCTCCTAAAATCTAAAATACAAAAACGGATTAAACGAGCCGTCTGCAAGATAAGCAGTTACCACCGCCAAAAGGAATACAAGGACAGGAATTTCTATAACTTCAAGTATTCTTCCACCGTATTTCATTCTCTTTGCATATTCAATAATCATTTTGGGAAGCGGCGTTGCACCTATTGCACCTATGAGAAGGATAAAACCATAGTTTCTCAGGCAATACACAAATTCAGATGAAATAAGCCGATTTTCTCCAATGCCGAACAATCCGCCCACATAAGATAAGGACTCCGTAAGGCTGTTTCCGCTGAAAATAACAAAGCTGACAGCAATAAAGAAAAATGTATAAATATGACCGAAAACCTTATGTGATTTAAGGAAATTTGTAAAAAAGAACTTCTCAATTGTCAAAAGGACGCCGAAATACAGTCCCCAAACCACAAAATTCCACTCCGCTCCGTGCCAGAAGCCTGTTAAGAACCAGACAGTAAAAATGTTTATAAAAAACCTCATCTTCTTAACTCTGTTTCCGCCCATAGGAATATATACATAGTCACGGAACCAGCTTCCTAAAGAAATATGCCATCTTCGCCAGAACTCTGAAATACTCCCCGAAATAAACGGATAGTTAAAGTTTTCCATAAACTCAAAGCCTAAAATCTTTCCAAGGCCTATTGCCATATCGCTG
>JAZRTD010000144.1:0-2094 GCA_045651845.1 Clostridia bacterium
AAAATCCTCCGTTATAACAACAGGCTCCAAAGACCCCAGTCTTACACGCTTTATCCCGTCAACAGCGCAAACTCTCTCAATTACATCAATAAGCGTCATCCCATTACTTAAATCCTTGCCGTAAGACCCGATATGAATTCCGGTCAGAACTATTTCAAAATATCCTTTTCCTGCAAGATTTTCCACTTCTTCCACTATCTTTTCCATATCCCTGGAACGAACCTTACCTCTGGCGTATGGAATTATGCAATATGAGCAATAATTATTACAACCGTCCTCAATTTTAACATTTGCCCTTATTCGGCTTTGCATAGAAGTCAGGGTAATTTCCTCAAAAGTCTCCTCTTCCATAATATCACCGCAGGCAACAATTTGTTCCTTTTTTAAGAGGGCCTCATTGACAAGCTCAACAATTTCACTTTTCCCCTTATTTCCGCAGACAATGCTAACCCCCTCAATCCCTCTTATTGTCTCGGTTTCTGTCTGGGCAAGACAACCCATAACCGCCACAACCGCATCGGGATTTTCTCTTATAGCACGGCTTATTGCCTGTCTTGATTTCTGGGCCCCTGTGCCCGTTACGGTACAGGTATTGATAACATAGACATCTGCCTTCTTGTCCGTTATGGCATAGCCGTTTTCAGCAAACAGCTCCGCCATTGCGTCGCTTTCATAAATATTGGTCTTGCACCCTAAAGTGACAAATTTTACACTCTTTTCCATAAAACACCCAAATCTTAAGTTATTTTAAAAATAATTTTTGTTATAAAATTATACAACTTTTTATTGACTAATGCAAGAAAAAATTGTATAATAGTAGTGATAATTTTTGAGGAGGTATATATATGACAACATTCAATGTAATGCTCAGCTCCATAAACGATGTTAAAAACTTCGTCAATATCGTTAATAAATATGATTACGAAATCGACCTTACCTCAGGCAGATATGTTGTTGATGCAAAATCAATTATGGGTATATTCAGCCTTGATTTGAGCAAACCTATCAAAGTTGAAATTCATTCTGACGATTGCTCTGATGTTGCTGACGAACTTAAAGCTTTTATTCAGTAATCCAACTTTTAAAATAGATAACAAAAACGAAGGTTCTTTCTTTTCTTTTTCAGGAAAGAGAAAGGCTTTTGGTTTTTGTGCGTTTTTATATATTTAGGACAGGCCTATGAATATCCACGAAACTTTTATGAAAAAAGCCATTGCAGAAGCTAAAAAAGCCTACCGAAAAGGCGAAACACCTATCGGTGCCGTCATTGTTAAAGACGGAAAAGTTATTGCAAGAGGTCACAATCTTCGTGAGGTAAAGAAAAATGCGCTTTGCCACGCAGAGGTAATCGCCATAAACAAGGCGTGTAAAAAGCTTGGCGGCTGGCGGCTTTTTGAGTGCGATATGTATGTTACCTTAGAACCCTGTTTGATGTGTGCAGGCGCCATCATTCAGTCCCGTATCAAAAACCTTTATTTTGGGGCGTATGATAAAAAAGGCGGTGCTGTGGGTTCGCTTATTGATATGCCATCTCTTGACGGTGTAACGCAAAAAGTTAATGCTATCGGCGGGATTTTAGGTGATGAATGCTCGGCGCTTATGAAAGACTTTTTCAGAGAGCTTCGGGAAAATAAATAGCAAATAATTAAATTTATATAAATTTTAGGAGGAACTAAAATGGCAAAATTCGTTTATCAATTTAGCGAAGGCGACGCATCTATGCGTGAGCTCCTCGGCGGTAAGGGTGCTAACCTCGCTGAGATGACTAAAATCGGTCTCCCTGTTCCTCAGGGTTTCACGGTTTCAACTGAGGCTTGTACTCAGTATTATGAAGACGGTCGTAAAATCAACGACTCAATTCAGGCTGAAATTATGGAAAACATTGTTAAAATGGAAGCTGTATGCGGTAAAAAGTTTGGCGATAAGGAGAACCCTCTTCTCGTTTCCGTTCGCAGCGGTGCAAGAGCTTCTATGCCTGGTATGATGGATACAATCTTAAACCTCGGTCTTAACGAGGATGTTGTTGAAACAATGGCAGCTAAAACAGGCAACGCTCGTTGGGCTTGGGACTGTTACAGAAGATTTATTCAGATG
>JAZRTD010000145.1:0-1258 GCA_045651845.1 Clostridia bacterium
AGCAACTTCGCAAATGCCATTGCCCCCAGTATTACAAACATAATTCCAAAGAATATCAATACAATTTTATATTGGCGTTTAAGATATGCACCAGCACCGCGCCTGATTGATGAGGATATTTTTTTCATTACCTCATTTCCCTCAGGAAAGCTTATTACTCTGCGTCCTGTAACAAAGGCAAAGATAAGCGCAAGCAATGCACCCGCAAAGGTTAAAATTATAAGCATTTTATCCATTTTCCAACACTCTCCAAATTAAGTTGTTTTGCTAAAATATATTTTTTAAAGCAATTATTTATACATAACATAATATCATATATATTTAAAATAGTCAATTATTTTAAAAAATCAACCGCAACACTAACTCTATATTAAAACCCGAACAAAATTTTGTTCGGGTTTTAATTTTACTGAATAAGGCTTTCCCCTGTCATTTCTTCAGGTTTATCAAGTCCCATTAAGTCAAGCATTGTTGGAGCAAGGTCTGCAAGTCTGCCCGGCTTAAGCTTTTTATCCTCACCGATTAAGATAAGAGGAACAACATTTGTTGTGTGGGCTGTGAACGCGCCCTTTGTTTCATAGTCAACCATCTGGTCAGCGTTTCCGTGGTCAGCGGTCACAAGGGCAACTCCGTTCATTTTCTTGATTGCATCAATCGTTCTTCCAAGGCACATATCAACAGTTTCAACCGCTTTAACAGCCGCGTCAAACACCCCTGTATGTCCAACCATATCGCAGTTTGCAAAATTCAGAACAATAACATCATATTCTCCGCTTTCAATTCTCTTAACAACCTCGTCAGTAACTTCAATTGCACTCATTTCAGGCTTTAAGTCATAGGTTGCAACCTTTGGAGAATTTATAAGCGCTCTGTCTTCCCCGTCATATTCCTTTTCAACCCCGCCGTTAAAGAAAAATGTAACGTGAGCATATTTTTCTGTTTCAGCAATTCTAAGCTGTCTTAAGCCCTTACGGCTGATATATTCCCCAAAAGTATTCTCTAAAGTCTGCGGTTTAAAAGCAACATTAACATTCGGCATTGATGCGTCATACTGTGTCATACAAACATAATAAGTCTTAAAGAAGTTTCTCTTAAATCCATCAAAGTCTTCATCAACAATAGTTCTTGTGATTTCTCTGGCACGGTCAGGTCTGAAATTAAAGAAAATAACACTGTCGTTTTCAGAAATCTTTCCGTAGGGTGTTCCGTTCTCGTCTGTTATAACAGTTGGAACAACAAATTCGTCAGTCACATCGTC
>JAZRTD010000146.1:0-4112 GCA_045651845.1 Clostridia bacterium
ATATCACGGTGGAGTTTGTTAAGATTATGGATTTCTTCATTATCAACTAAAAGTATGCTGACTTCGCAGTTTGTATCAAACTCCATAAAGTTAAGTCCGTTTTTCAGCACTTTTTTTATAAGGTCACGAAGCTCTTTTGTGACTGTTATTTTTTTCTGCTCGTTTCTGATACTTATTTTCATAAATTTTTAGGCATCCGTCTTTTGCCGGAGCGCTCCCTTTCAGCGTTTTTCTCTTCGTATGCTTTGACAATTCTCTGCACTAAAGGATGTCTGACAACATCCGCATCGGAAAGATACATAAAATCTATTCCTTCAATTCCCCTCAGAACTCTTTCGGCATCACGAAGACCTGATTTTTTATCACGGGGCAAATCAATCTGTGTTACATCGCCCGTAACAACAATCTTTGAAGAGAATCCCATACGGGTAAGAAACATTTTCATTTGTTCTGCAGTAGCGTTTTGAGCCTCGTCTAAAATTATAAAGGCATTATCAAGCGTTCTGCCTCGCATATAGGCAAGAGGAGCGACCTCAATCAAGCCCCGTTCAACATTTTTGCTAAAGGATTCTCCTCCGAGCATATCCCCCAATGCGTCATAAAGAGGACGAAGATAAGGGTCAACTTTATCTTGCATATCACCGGGAAGAAAACCCAGTTTTTCGCCTGCTTCAACGGCGGGGCGGGTCAGAATAATTTTTGAAACCTCTTTATTTTTAAACGCCTGAACAGCCATAGCAACTGCAAGATAGGTTTTTCCTGTTCCTGCAGGACCGATGCCGAAAACAATAGGATTTTTGGCTATGGCATCAATATATTTTTTCTGTCCTAAAGTCTTTGCCTTAATCGGAACACCGCGTGCAGTAATTAAAACACAGCCCTCAGAAAGCTTTGAGAGTTCCTCTTCGTTACCTTCTTCAACCTGAGAGATTACATAGCGGACCTCCTGCTCGGAAATAACCGTTCCAGAGGAAATCATTCCCATAAGGTTTTGGATTGCACGGATAGCTTTGTCAACATTATTAGGCTCGCCTGCAATCTTTATATCAGACCCTCGGTTTATAATTGCAACATCAAAGCTCTTTTCGATAATCCTTACATTTTCGTCAAAGCTTCCAAAAAGAGCGATTAGAGTTTCCATTTTGTCAACTTCAATATGTCTGTCCATTTATTTACCTCATTTGTTAATCATAATTATCTCCATTATATTCCAAATCCTCCGTTTTGTCAATCGGAGTTTTGATTGCGATATTTTCAGTACATTCACATTCTAAAGTCACACTAACGATATTCCCCACCTTTTGATGCGAAATATTTATTTTATCAATGGTTGCCCCATCTGCGAGCTGATTATTTATTTTGTTTAAAAGATGGAATTTTCCAAGCGTTATTGCCTCGTTTAAGGTTCTTTCTTTAGTTTGCTCCTTTTGCTCAAAATATTCAGTTTTTTCTGATTTTAATGTAGGAAATATATTGAGAGGAAGAGCATATTCTTTTGTTGATGTATGAGTTTTATAATGTGAAAAGGGTGGCTTTTTCGAGAAATACAACGGTATTGATATATTTAAAAAGTTTAGCTTTGTTTTTATTTCGCTTTCCTTTGTGAAAATTTTTGTTTTATATTTAAGAGGAATATTTATTTTTTCTTTATACCATGTTGTGGCATAAACCTCACCGTATGAATGAGTATAACGCATCCCGACGGAGTTGCTGTCAATAACTCCGCTGACCAGTAAATCCCCTTTTTTAACAGGGGTATTAACGATAACCATTGTCTGCCCGTCACGGATTTCCATAAGACGGACAATGCCGTTTTTTGATGCAACAAGATTGCAAGGATCATCTGTGCCCGGGATTTCGGTCTTTTCCTTTCGCTCTTTTATTTCAAGATAAAGTCTTGAGCCTTTTAAAGAAACTCCAATCCATCCAAGGTCGGGATTTGAAGTCATTAACTGATTTTTTAAGATTTTTGTATCAATATTTTTTATGGGCACACCTATTTTAACCCCATAGGAGGAAAGAGACGAGCGCATAACTTCTTCGCTGATTTTATTATTCCCGTCAAATGATATTCCCATAAGGTGTGTTGAAAAGAAATAAATAATTGCGGTAAAAAGGATTATACCGATACATATTCCCTGCCTGTTTTTGTTTTTCTGTATAAAAAATGGAAATCCAAATTTTTTGTTGATTTTAACTTTTGTTCTGGTTTTTCTTGCAATAACCCGAAGCTTTGCAAAGGAGGATATGTTTATTTTTGCAGATAATTTTTCTGAATTTTCCCTTGATAAATCGTAAAGAAGAATGTCTTTAATAAGGCATAAATTCAAAAACCGCTCTAAAAAATACCCTTGTGCTGTGATTTCCAGATATCCCTTAAAAAAAGATACAAGCTTTGCAATCAATATTTTACCTCCTCTCGGGGCTGAAAGATATAACATCAATTAAACCTGTTATGTATAGGAAGTCTTTTGTCATAGTTTTAATATCAAGATTACAGCCGCAAATTTCAATTTGAGACGGATTGCTTATTAGAACAATTTTTTGCGGAGTATATTCAACAATACCTCGGTAGTTTTCAACTGTTATTTCCCTTTTTCCGATTAAGGTTATCTTTGAGGTGTCAAGAATTATTTCCTTTGACACCTCGAGAGTATCTGCTATTTTCTCCCGAATGGGTTTTGCTGGGGGTCTGGATTTATTTTTCATATGCTTTTGCTCCGTTTCATTTTGAGTATATATGAATTTTATGCTTAATACAGAGTTTTAATGAATATAATGGAAGTATTGGAGGGGTTGGTATGGAAAAATTTATTAAAGCTTTAACGGGCGCAGGAGTTTTATGGTTTGTTTCTATGCTTGTTATTTTCCCGAGAGAATGTATAGATTCCGGTATGAAAGGAATTTTTCTTTGCTTAGATACAGTTATTCCGTCTCTGTTTCCCTTTTTTGTATGCAGCGGAATAATAACAGGATTAGGACTTACAAAACCAATAGAGAAACTTATGACCCCTTTTATGAAACCATTATTTGGTGTGTCAGGAAAAGGTGCTATGCCTTTTGTTATGGGACTTTTAAGCGGTTATCCTGTGGGTGCGGTATGTATATCGGATTTATATTCAAAAGGTGAATGTTCAAAAAGCGAGTGTGAAAAAATGCTTGCGTTTTGTAATAATTCAGGACCGCTTTTTATATTGGGTGCTGTGGGTGTCGGTATGCTTGAAAGTCCAAACCTTGGAAGATGGCTTTATATAATACATATTTTGTCAGCAGTGTTAACGGGAATTGTTTTTAAATTCATAAAAAGTGACGGAGTTGAACTGATAGCTATCCCTTCCGGAGAAAATAAGGATTATATTAAAGCATTAACCGAAGCGTTTGCCAATGCAACAGGGAATATGATTTCTGTTTGCGGGTATGTTGTTTTCTTTTGTGTTTTTGGATTAGCATTAAGAAAAATTGGGATAAGTTCCATTGTCCACGGATTTATAGAAATAAGCGGTGGGGCAGAAGAGATTTCAAATTTACCGACACTTTTTGAAACAAAATTACTGTGGTTATCAGGGGTAATTGCATTTTCTGGATTATCTGTGATTTTACAGGTAATTAAAATAACAAAAACGGCAAACCTATCCCCTAAATTTTATATTATGGGTAAATTTATTCAATGCTTAATTTCAATTATACTGACCTTTTTTGCCATTAAATATGTTCCGCTTACACAAACAACATCAGGAATAGAATATCATATAGTACCAAATAATATATGGGAAATGTCACTGTGGATTACAGCTGTGCTGATTATTTTTCTTGTGTATCTTGGGAAAAAGGCAGTTGACAATTAAATTTTAAACAAGTATAATGAGTATAACACTAAGGTTAAAGAGGTATTTAAATGAAATCAGGATTTATCGCCATAACAGGCAGACCAAATGCAGGGAAATCAACACTTTTAAATAAAATAATCGGCGAAAAGGTGGCAATTGTGTCAAATAAACCGCAGACAACCAGAACGAAAATTATGGGTGTTCATACGGAAGATGATTGCCAAATGGTTTTAATAGATACTCCAAGTCGGATCGTAGCCATGTCGTTCTGTGAGCCAAGGAGTT
>JAZRTD010000147.1:0-6875 GCA_045651845.1 Clostridia bacterium
AAAATTGCGGCACATAATCATAAATATCCGCTGGGTCATTTCCACACAGCAAAATACTGGCATAACGTTGACCCCGAGGGACTTCATTTTACCATTTCTGACACAGGCTGGGCAAAGGCTATGTGGGGTAAGCTTTACGGACAATGGCTTTGTGAAGCGGCCACATTCGTATATGATTTTGACAGATTTGATGCGGCTGATATCCTGCCGATGTTCGCTAAATATCAGATAACAACATTTTGTGCTCCTCCTACTATGCTCAGAATGATGGTAAAACAGGATATTTCAAAGTATGATTTCTCATCAGTAAAGCATATGTCAACTGCAGGCGAGGCGCTCAACCCTGAAGTATACAGACAATTTGAAAAGGCGACAGGTCTTCAAATTATTGAAGGATTTGGTCAATCTGAAAGCACTATGATAATCGGTAATATGGTTGGTGCTCCCCACAAAATCGGTTCAATGGGTAAGCCTGCGCCGATTTATGATGTATCTTTGGTTGACTCCGATGGCAATCCTGTTAAAACCAGTGAAAACGGTGAAATCGTTATAAATGTTAAAGAGGGTGCTCCTTGCGGATTGTTCACAGGATACTATGGTGACGCTGAAAAGACTGCCGAGGTATGGCACGACGGGTATTACCATACAGGCGATGTTGCGTGGCGTGACGAAGACGGATATTACTGGTATGTTGGCCGTGTTGATGATGTTATTAAATCATCAGGCTACAGAATCGGTCCGTTTGAAATAGAAAGTGTTATTATGGAGCTTCCTTATGTTTTAGAGTGCGGGGTTTCTCCTGTTCCTGACGAGGTCAGAGGACAGATTGTTAAGGCAAGTATTGTTCTTGTCAACGGAACAGAGCCGACAGAAGAGCTTAAAAAGGAAATCCAGAATTATGTCAAGGAAAAAACCGCACCATATAAGTATCCGAGAATTGTTGAATTTAAGGAAAGTCTTCCAAAGACAGTAAGCGGTAAAATCCAGAGAAACAAACTTTAAATAAAATATTTTGCTTCGGGAAGTAAAATTTAGAATATGTATTGATTTTGTTGAATATATATGATATAATAGCTCGGTGCGAAAAAAACAAAGACCTTGTTTTTACAGGGTCTTTTTTGTGAAAAAATGTATTACGGAGGGAAATTATGGGAACATTATTATCAGTTTCAATTGCATTGCTTGCAGGATTATTGATGACGAGAGCATTTAAACCGTTTAAGCTTCCGTCTGTTACGGCCTACCTTATTGCGGGTGTCCTAATTGGACCTTATTGCGTAGGTGCATTGGGAATAGAGGGTCTTGGGTTTAGAACTCACGGCGACGTTGAAAAGCTTACTCTTATTTCCGAGGTTGCTCTCGGATTTATTGCGTTCTCAATCGGTAACGAATTTCGAAAAGAAGACCTTAAAAAGACTGGTAAGCAGGCGACAATTATAGGTATTTTTCAGGCAATAACCGCAACTATTCTAGTTGATCTTGCTCTTTATGGTGTGTATCTTGCAATGCCGGGAAAAATTACAGTTCCGCAAATTTTGACATTGGGTGCAATCGCAACTGCAACAGCTCCTGCGGCGACCTTGATGGTTGTTCGTCAGTATAAGGCAAAAGGAAAGCTTACTAACCTTTTATTGCCTATTGTTGCTCTTGATGACGCGGTTGGTCTTATTATTTTTGCTGTATGCTTTGGTATTGCAAAAAGTCTAATTCTCGGAGCGGTTGATTTGGTTTCAATTATTATAAATCCTCTCGTTGAAATAGTTTGCTCCCTTACTCTTGGCTCAATTATGGGATGGGTACTGACACAGCTTGAAAAAATGTTTAATTCCAACACAAACCGTCTTAATATGACTATTGCGTTTGTGTTTATAACAGTTGCACTTTCAATGCTTGACTTCCATATCGGAGTTGTACATATCTCTTTTTCATCATTACTTGTTTGTATGATGCTCGGAACAATATTCTGCAATATTTGTCCTCTCTCTCACGACCTTATGGAAAAAACAGATAAATGGACTTCGCCTCTTTTTGCATTATTCTTTGTAATAAGCGGTGCAGAACTTGAATTAGGTGTATTTACTGACTGGGCGATTGTTGTTATTGGTATTGTTTATATTATTTTCCGTTCACTGGGTAAATATTTTGGTACATTAGCAAGTGCAACAGCAGCTAAGTGCGAACCGCAAATATGCAAGTATCTCGGTCTTACTCTTCTTCCTCAGGCGGGTGTTGCTCTCGGTATGTGCACAACTGCAATGCAGCTTGGTCAGCAGGGTAATCTTATCAGAAATATAACACTTTTTGCAGTTCTTATTTATGAACTATTTGGCCCGATTGTAACAAGAGAAGCGCTTAAAGCATCAGGGGACATTCAGCCTATGTCTGAAGAAGTTAAAATGCGCCGTCATAATAAGCTTGAAATATCTAAAAATGTTGCTCAATAATTTAAAATATGTTAGAAATGGAGTGGTATTGCCGTGAATAACCGACTTAAAGCAATAACAGAGCATTTGAAAATACTTACTAAATGGATTGTCATTGCATCTGTTTTAGGAATGCTTGGCGGATTTGCGGGCAGTGCTTTCCATTTCAGCGTTGACTATGTGACAGAAATACGCAGCAATAATTTATGGCTCGTATTTTTGTTACCTGTTGGTGCGGTTATAATAACTGCACTCTATGACATTTTTAAATCAAAGGGAAAACTTGATACCGATCGTGTAATTAATTCTGTCAGCACAGATGAAAAAGTTCCTCTTGTTATGGCACCGCTTATATTTATAGGCACAGTTATAACACATCTTCTCGGCGGTTCTGCAGGACGTGAGGGTGCGGCACTTCAGCTTGGGGGAAGTATTGGATATAATTTAGGAAAGCTATTTCGTCTTGACAAAAACGATATTCATATTATTGTTATGAGCGGAATGAGTGCTGTGTTTTCAGCCTTGTTCGGGACCCCTGTTGCGGCGGCTTTTTTCGCCCTTGAGGTATCAAATGTGGGAGTTTTCCATTATGCAGGGCTTGTTCCCTGTCTGATTTCCTCTTCCTCCGCTTTCCTCGTTTCAGAGTTTTTCGGGATTACTCCTGTGAGATTTGATATTATTTCAAATATTGATTTATCCATGCTTTCTTTTGGAAAGGTAATAATTCTTGCGGTTTTATGCGCATTGGTCAGTATTTTATTTTGCTGTTCAATAAAAGGAACAGAAAAAATCAGTAAAAAACTCTTCCCTAATAGATATTTGAGAGGCATTGTTGGCGGTGGATTGCTCGTTCTTCTAACCTTTTTGTTAAAGACTTATGACTATAACGGTGCAGGAATGGATATTATTTCAAGGGCAATTGACGGAGATGCAAAATATGAGGCATTTCTCCTTAAAATTATTTTTACTGCCATAACAATTTCAGCAGGGTTTAAAGGCGGTGAAATTGTTCCAACATTTTTCATTGGTGCAACTTTTGGATGTGTTATGGGACCTCTGCTTGGACTCGACGGAGGCTTTTCAGCCGCTCTTGGATTTTCCGCTCTCTTTTGCGGTGTTGTTAACTGTCCTGTTGCGTCAGTTTTGCTTGCAACAGAGATTTTTGGAGCAGAGGGAATTCTTGCCTTTGCAATAGTCTGCGGAATAAGTTATATGATGTCAGGAAAATTCAGTCTGTATAAAAGTCAAAAATTTGCTTTTTCAAAGCTTTATGAAGAATAAAAAGCGTGTTCAAATGAACACGCTTTTTATTATATGTTAAGAATTTTATCAAGGGATGGAGATATTGGATTATTTTCAATGCTTTCTATATCCCCCTTATCGCAAAGGGATGCAATTTTTGCATCAAACGGGATTTGAGCTAAAAGCGGAAGATTGAATTTCTCTGCAACCTCATTGGTTTTGCTCTCTCCGAAAATTCTGATTTGTTTTCCGCATTCAGGACAATTAACCCAGCTCATATTTTCAACTATGCCGATAATTGGAATATTCATCATTTTCGCCATATTAACTGCTTTTTCAACAATCATTGAAACAAGCTCCTGAGGAGATGTTACTATAACAATCCCGTCAACAGGAATTGATTGAAAAACAGTAAGCGGAACATCGCCTGTTCCCGGTGGCATATCAACAAACATATAGTCAACATTTTCCCAAACAACATCTGTCCAGAACTGTTTAACAGTCCCCCCGATAACAGGTCCTCTCCAGATAACCGGGGCAGTGTCATCCTCTAAAAGAAGATTTATTGACATAACATCTATTCCGCCTTTAGTTTTAACAGGAAGAATGCCTATTTCGCTTCCCATCGCCTTTTCATTTATACCAAAAATTTTAGGTATAGACGGACCTGTTATATCAGCATCTAGAATAGCTGTATTCTTACCCGCTTTTGATATCCCTGTTGCCAAAAGAGATGTTACAAGGGATTTCCCTACTCCGCCTTTCCCTGAAACAACGCCGATAACCTTTTTAATGCTGCTCATAGCGTTTGGAGCCTCAAGAAAGCTCTTCGGGTCTCTTTCACTGCAATTTTCACTGCAACTTGAACAATCGTGCGTACATTCACTCATATATATAAAACCTCTTTTCATTTAAAATACTTATAAATTATAACACTTTTATTCATCCAAGTCAACACCGCTTAAGTCAAAATCGGGTACAAAAATATTATCAGCACTTTCCTTTTCCTGAATATATGCATTCGAAAATCCTAAATCCAAGGCGAAATTTACAACAGAGTTATATTCAAAGCTTGTAACTTTTCGGTTAATTTCAGGAAACTCCTTAAGACCATCTTGCGGAAAATACTGCGACATAAGGCTTAAAATAAACTTATCGGTGCCAAAATTTTCTTTTAAGACATTCAAAATATTGATACTGTCATTCCTATTAGACGGCAAAACAAGATGCCTTACGATAACACCCTTTTTCATAATGCCTTTTTCAATAACAGGTTTTCCCTTTGTTTCAATCATTTTTTTAAGAGAAGATAAGGCAAAATCAGGATAATCCTCTGAGAGGGAATATTTTTTCGCCAAAGCTTTATCATAGTATTTGAAATCTGTAAGATAAATATCAATATATTTGTCAAGAAGAGAAATAATTTCAGGTTTCTCATATCCTCCGCAGTTATACACAATTGGAATTTTAAGTTTAGACTGAGCTTTGTCTATGGCTTCAATTATAAAAGGTATATATGGAGTCGGGGTAACAAGATTTATGTTGTGTGCCCCTTTGCCTTGTAGATTGAGAAAAATTTCCGAAAGACGGTCTGTTGATATTTCCTTCCCAAATCCGCCTGAGCTTATTTCTTTATTCTGGCAGTAAACACACATAAGATTGCAATTGCTAAAGAATACTGTTCCGCTTCCGTTTTCGCCGCTGATAATGGGTTCTTCCCAGAAATGGAGTGCCGCTCTTGCAATCTTGACGCTGTCCTTTGCACCGCAAAAACCTTTTGAAACATTTCGGTCAGCTCCGCAATTTCTCGGACAAAGCATACAGTTTTTAATGTCAAACATATTCTATCTCACCTGCCTGCTAATAATATTAACATAAAAGACGGTTTAAAACAAGTGATAAAACAAAATTTTCCTTGACATTGTGGCTAAAATTTGTCATAATATACTATATATAGTGTTTTAATGGGGGTATTTTCTTAATGTGTGCTAAAGAGAATTACGGAAACGACAGTATAGAAATGCTTAAGGGCGCCGACAAGGTTAGAAAGCGTCCTGCTGTTATCTTTGGTTCTGACGGCATTGAGGGCTGTCAGCATTCTATGTTTGAAATTCTGTCTAATTCCATCGACGAGGCCAGAGAGGGATACGGAAATTTAATAAAAGTTACAAGATATATTGATAAATCAATTGAGGTTGAGGACTACGGCAGAGGCATCCCTGTTGATTATAACAGCCGTGAGGAGCGTTATAACTGGGAGCTTGTTTTTTGCGAGATGTATGCCGGAGGCAAGTATAAAAACAATTCAGGAAGTAACTATGAATACAGTCTGGGTTTAAATGGACTTGGTAGCTGTGCAACCCAGTTCAGCTCTGAATTTATGGATGTTGAAGTGCTTCGTGACGGACATAAATTCACTCTTCATTTTGAAAAGGGAAATAATATTGGCGGTTTAGATAAGACCCCTTTTCGCCACAGACACACAGGCTCTAAAATACATTGGAAGCCTGACCTTGAGGTGTTTACGGATATAGATATTCCCCTTGAATTCTATCAGGAAACCATTAAAAAACAGGCGGTTGTCAACTCGGGTGTTAAATTTATTTTAAGAAATGAAATCGGCAAAGGTCAGTTTGAAGAATTTGAGTATTTTTACGAAAACGGCATAACCGACTATGTTAAGGAGCTTTGCGACGGCAAGGAAAAGACGGCAATTCATTATATTGAGGCAGAGAGAAAGGGTAAAGACCGTGAGGATAAAGAGGAATACAAGGTTAAGATGAGCTTTGCCTTTTGTATGAACAACGAGGTCAATATTTTGGAATATTACCATAACTCAAGCTTCCTTGAATACGGCGGTTCACCCGATAAGGCGGTTAAGAGTGCCTTTGTTTATGCAATCGACAAATATATTAAGAACAATAATAAATATAAAAAGAATGAACCTAAAATTACTTTTGCAGATGTTGCGGACAGCCTTGTTTTGGTCAGCAATTCGTTTTCGACCGTAACAAGCTATGAAAACCAGACAAAAAAGGCAATAACCAATAAGTTCATTCAAGAGGCTATGACCGAATTTTTAAGGGAACAGCTTGATGTATATTTCATTGAAAACAAGGCTGATGCGGAAAAATTCTCCGAACAGGTTTTGGTTAACAAGAGAAGCCGTGAGTCTGCGGAGCGGACAAGGATAGATGTTAAGAAAAAGCT
>JAZRTD010000148.1:0-1384 GCA_045651845.1 Clostridia bacterium
AAGAAAATAACATAAGAATAGACAAGTTTCTTTCGGATAAGCTTGAGAATATGACAAGGTCAAGAATTCAAAAGCTGATTGATGACGGGTGCGTAAATATTTCAGGCGAAAATATCAAGGCGAATTATAAGGTTAAATCAGGCGACGAAATTGAAATAATTATTCCCGATGCGCAAAATACTGAGGCGGTTGCTGAGGATATTCCTCTTGATATTGTGTATGAAGATGACTGTATGCTTGTTGTTAATAAGCCACAGGGAATGGTTGTTCATCCCGCCGCAGGGAATTATTCAGGAACTCTTGTAAATGCTCTTTTACACTATTGCCCCGATACCCTTTCGGGAATAAACGGGGAGAAACGACCCGGTATTCTTCACAGGATTGATAAGGATACAAGCGGTCTTTTGCTTGTTGCAAAAAATGATTTGGCACATCAAAGCCTGTCGGAGCAGATTAAGGCGCACAGCCTTACAAGAGAATACAGAGCCTTGGTTCACGGGAATATTAAAGCTGATGAGGGGACAATAAATGCGCCAATCGGCAGACATCCCGTTGACCGCAAGAAAATGACAATAACCCAAAAGAATTCTAAAGAGGCGATAACTCATTATAGAGTTCTTGAAAGATTTAAAGGGTATACTTTTATAAGCTGTCGGCTTGAAACAGGGCGGACCCACCAGATAAGAGTCCATATGTCAAGCGGAGGGCATAGCATAGTCGGGGATAAAACCTATGGAATAAAGGATAAATTCAATTTAAGCGGACAGCTTCTGCACGCCTGCCGTGTTGGTTTTATTCATCCGATTTCGGGGGAATATATGGAATTCATGCGGGACATTCCTAAGCATTTTGAAAAGGTTATTGATAAACTTAGGAGGGAGCTGTAATGGCTGAATTACATAAGGACCACAGAAAAAGAATGTACCGAAAAGCAGAAGAAATGGGACTTCAGAATTTAGAGGAACATGAGGTCCTTGAAATAATTTTATATGCAATCGTTCCGCAGGGGAATACTAATTTTATTGCGAGGGAACTTATTTTAAAATTCGGCAGTATTGCAAATGTTATTAAAGCAGATGAAAAAGAGCTTACTGAAATTGACGGTATAGGAAGCAGAACAGCCAAGTTTATCAGGAATTTGTATGATGTTCTGGGTGTTGTTGAAAGATGTGCAACTCTCCCCGAAAAGAAAATTAAGACTTCGGCTGATGCGATAAACTATATTAAGCCTTATTTTTACGGTAAATTCTCCGAGCAGTTTTATATGGTAAGCCTTAATAAAAACGGCGGAATAATAAACAGTCATTGGTTATCTTCGGGTATAAGCGATGAAGTTCATATTTATCCGCAGATTATAGCAAAGAAAGCACTCCTTGATGATGCC
>JAZRTD010000149.1:0-1530 GCA_045651845.1 Clostridia bacterium
TAATCATAAAGCATCTTTGCTTTATCTTCGTTAATCTTCTGCATTGCAGCAATTCCGCCCATCTTTTCAATCCATTCATAAACAAGACCGCAGATATATATTGCATAAGTTGGAGGTGTGTTGAACATTGAACCGTTTTCACCATGAGTTGAATACTTCAGCATTCTTGGTGTAATATCAAGTGTATCCCCGATTAAATCTTCGCGAACGATAACAACGGTAACACCTGCAGGACCCATATTCTTCTGTGCGCCTGCATAAATCATACCAAACTTGGAAACATCAACAACTTCTGACAAAATCATAGATGACATATCCGCAATAATCGGAACATCGCCTGTGTCAGGAAGACTTGTATATCTTGTACCGTAAATTGTGTTGTTATATGTAATATGAACATAATCAGCATCAGGTGAGAACATTGACTTATCAAGCTCAGGAATATATGAGAATGTCTTGTCAGCGCTTGACGCAACTTCATTAACTTCAATATATTTCTTAGCTTCAGCCATTGCCTTTTTAGACCAAACACCGGTTGTCACATAGTCAGCTTTTTTGTTCTTTGTTCCGAAGTTCAAAGGAATCATAGCAAACTGTGTAGACGCTCCGCCCTGAAGGAATAAAACCTTATAGTTATCCGGAATTTCCATTATTTTGCGAAGATTTGCTTCCGCTTTATCAATAATCGCCTGATATTCTTTAGAACGATGACTCATCTCCATAACAGACTGACCGCTTCCGTTACAGTCAAGCATCTCTTTCTGCGCTCTTTCCAATACTTCAACGGGAAGCATTGACGGACCTGCTGAAAAATTATAAACTCTGCTCATTTTTCTCTCTCCTTAAATATTAACTATATAAATTTTATTATTATCCTAAATATTATATACCTTTTTATCTCATAAGTCAACCTTTCTTGGCAGTTTTTCTGATAAAATTTTGACAAACTTCGTAAACCCCCACAGCAAGGAGAAAAACACCAAAAATACGCCTTAAAATACTATCTCCTATATACCCTGTCATCAGTGCTCCCGCAATTGCACCCAAAAGCCCGAAACTTCCTATTATCAACGCAGTTTTTACATCGATGTTTTTCTTTTTTAAATGCACAACCAAAGATACAATGGCAGTTGGAATAAAATATACAAGATTTATCCCCTGTGCAACCTGTTGGCTGACTCCGTTTATAAGCACAAGAGCAGGGATTAAAACCGCTCCTCCGCCAATTCCCATACCGCTTATTATTCCGCTGACAAGACCGATTAAAATATTAAACATTTTACCTCCTAAAAAATCATTTTAACAGAGGTTATAATTATAACCACGCCAAAAATACACCTAAGCCACTTTCCCGTTATTCTCGCTAAAAGCTTTCCACCAATCAGTCCCCCGACGCATCCGCCAATGGTTACAGGAATCCACAAATCGAGATTAAATTTTCCTCTGACAATATAAATTACTGCTGATACAACCGACATTATAAGAATTATCCCCACAGCAGTTCCGTGTGCCTTTTTTTGCGGAAAATTT
>JAZRTD010000150.1:0-4636 GCA_045651845.1 Clostridia bacterium
CCGTCGGTTAAGGACGGGGAATTTCGCAAAATCCTGAATGAGAGCGTTAAAGAACATAAATATTTAGGTGAGAAAACAGCAAGATGCCTTGCCTCGGCAGGAGATGACGGAAAAGAGCCTCACGCAATGGCAAGAGGAATGGCTTGGTTTAAAACCAATATGATGCTTGCCATTGAAGCCTCTGACGAAGTGGCGGCAGACCTTTTAACAGACGGTTGCCATATGGGGATAAAATCCCTCAACAGATACCTTAATGAATACCGTGAAGCTGACGACGAGGCGAAAAAGCTGACAGAGGATATAATTGAGATTGAGGAAAATCTTGCACAGGATATAAAAAAATATTTATAAACAAAAAGACGGCTTTCGCCGTCTTTTTGCGTAGGAATATTTGTATGTGTGGCATCTTGGTGCGTTTAACTAAAAAAGACGCAGACAAGCTGCGCCCGAAAAACGCACTTTGCTGCGAAACAAATTATTAAATAAGACCTCACGGACGTTATAAATAAAGGTGCGTTTTTACCAAAGAAAAAACGACCATGTGTCTTATATTCAAATTTGTTTCGCAAGCTTATTATAACATAAATATTTCCAAATGTAAATATGTTTATACAAAAAAGACGGCATAAGCCGTCTTTTTGTTATTGTTTATTAAAGTGTACCGAAAAGTCGATCGCCTGCGTCGCCAAGACCCGGAACAATATATGCTTTTTCGTTAAGCTTTTCATCAAGAGCCCCAACATAGATGTCAACGTCAGGGTGAGCATCCTGAACGGCCTTAACGCCCTCAGGAGCCGCAATGATGTTAACAAGCTTAATTCTTTTCGCTCCTCTTTTTTTGATGAAGTCAATAGCGGCAACAGCACTTCCGCCCGTTGCAAGCATTGGGTCTAAAACAAGAACCTGACGCTGTTCGATATCGGTTGGAAGCTTGCAGTAATATTCAACAGGCTCGTGAGTCTGAGGGTCACGGTAAAGCCCGACGTGGCCAACCTTTGCAGCAGGGATAAGACTCATAATGGCATCAACCATTCCAAGCCCTGCACGGAGAATCGGAACTAAAGCAACCTGCTTGGTTATTGTTTTTCCCATAGTTTCAGTTATGGGAGTTTTAACCTTTATATCGTCAAGCTCAAGGTCCTTTGTTGCCTCATAACCCATTAAAAGGGCAATTTCGTTAGCAAGCTCACGAAAGTCTTTTACTGTTGTTTTTTCATCACGAAGCATAGTTATTTTATGCTGAATAAGCGGATGATTCATAACGTATAAATTTGACATAGTTTTTTCCTTTCTGCCCGTCATATTATGTTTTGCTTAAAGGGCGTTTAAGCATAAGGAATTAAATATTTAAACTTTAAAGTTCACGCCTGTGTCAGCCTTATCAGCAGGGTCTGTTTCAAAATTATAATCCTTGCCCGGAAGAATAGCGTTTAAAACTATACCAACGATTGCGGCAAGAGCAAGACCTGAAAAGCTGATTGTAACCTGACCGATATTGAAAGTGATTGCCTGAGCCGCTGTTCCGAATTTGATACCGATTGCGATAACAAGAATGAGAGCGGCAATAATAATATTTCTTGATTTTGAAAGGTCAACCTTGTTTTCAACAATATTTCTTACACCAACAGCAGAAATCATACCGTAAAGAATAAGGGAAATACCGCCCATTGTTGCAGCAGGCATAACCTGAACGATTGCCGCAAACTTAGGACAGAAGGAAAGAAGAACTGCAAAATATGCTGCAATTCTGACAACTCTTGGGTCATAAACCTTTGTGAGCGCAAGAACGCCTGTGTTTTCGCCGTAGGTTGTGTTTGCAGGTGCTCCGAAGAGAGCTGCAAGAGATGTTGCAAGACCGTCACCTAAAAGAGTTCTGTGAAGACCCGGCTTTGCAATAAAGTTTTTGCCAACAGTTGAGCTTATGGCTGAAACATCGCCGATATGTTCGATAATTGTTGCGAGTGCAATTGGCATAATTGTTATAATTGAAGTTATGATAATGGAAGTGTTTCCGCCATCAAACAAAGAGAAAACTGTGTCACCCCAACCGAAAGGTAAGCCTATCCAAGCTGCCTCTTTAACAGGTGTAAAGTCAACCTGGTTCATAAAGATTGCAACAACATAAGAGATAACAACGCCAAGTAAAATCGGGATAATCTTTATCATTCCCTTACCCCAGATATTAAATACTATAACCGCAACAATTGCAACCAATGCTATAATCCAATTGCTTGTGCAGTTTGAAATTGCCGAGTCGGAAAGAGTAAGACCGATTGCGATAATAATTGGTCCTGTAACAACCGGCGGGAAGAAACGCATAACCTTGCTTGCGCCGAAAACCCTAAACAGGATTGCCAGAACAACATACAAAAGTCCTGCGCAGGCAACGCCTATTCCTGCATAAGGAATAAAGTTAACGCCTTCGTTTCCGCAGATCTCAGCAAGAGCAAAGTATCCCCCAAGGAAAGCAAAGGACGAGCCTAAAAATGCTGGAACCTTGCCGCCTGTCAAAAGGTGGAACAAGAGTGTTCCTATACCTGCAAAGAGCAGTGTTGCTGAAACGCTGAGCCCTGTCAGAGCAGGAACCAAAACCGTTGCGCCAAACATCGCAAAAAGATGCTGTGCGCCTAAAACAAAATCTTTTCCTTTAAGTTTATTCAATGGAAAAACCTCCCTTTTATAAATTTAATTTTTCACTTTTCAATATACCTCAAACAAATACATTTGTCAATAAAAATTTACAAAAAAAGACGGAATACGACCGTCTTTTTTGTGATTAATCAATAAAGGCTGTATAAAAGCTTTGCGGCTTCTGCCTTTGTAAGCTTTTTAAGAGGCTTAAGACTTCCGTCTTCGTATCCCGAAACAGTCCCGTCTGCCATAAGGATTTTAAATCCGTCCTCTGCCCATTTTGGGATTTCATTTTTATCTGTTCCAACGATTTCTGCCTTTTTAAGACCGCTTGGCAAGAGCCTTGCAAGAACAGTGAAGGCTTCTGCTCTGGAAATTCCCGTTTTGGGGTCAGAGTAGATTGTTCCGTCGCCTGCATCTCTTCCTTTTAAAATACTGAGAGAATAGAGGGCTTTAAATTGATTTTTTGCCCATTTGGGAATTTCGTCAATATCCGTATAAGGAACTTCTGAAGTGGAATAATCAGCGGGATTTATATTAAGGAAATTGCAGATTAAAACAGCAAATTCACTTCGACTCATCTCCTTATTTGGGTTATAAATAAGTCCCATATCCGAGTTTTCACCGCTGACTAATCCCTTGTGATACATATAAGAGAGAATGTTTCTTGCCCAATTCTTTTCGGTATCCGCAAATGGATTTTCGTAAATTTTGTCCTCGTTTTGAGTGAGGCTCAAAACCGAGGTATAGCCTAAATCATTTGTTGCGGTAATACGGATTTTTTGAGCATTTTCGGGAATCTTTGCTGAAAATTCATTGTTTTTTAAGTTAGCATTAATCATTTCCCCGTCAGCGGTTATTTTAAGATTTTCCATCTGAACATCAATTTTATATTCATTTAAAATTGTTCCTGAAAGAGTGTTTTCAGAAATTTCTGCCTCAATAACCGAAAATAAAAGCTCCTCGCTTTCAGTTCCGTCGGGGAGAACATAGGTTTTGATTTCTTTAACGGAATCCCCCGCAGCAACGGAAATAATACCGCTTGCGCCAATGGAATTTGAGGCGGTAAAACGCCCGCCATCGTCAATTGTCCCGATTTTTTCGTCGGCGTTCCAGATAAAACATTCATCTTTGGAAATAACATCCATATATCCAAGGCTTGGGATGGCGGAAAGGTCAATGGTTTCGTTTCGTTTAATTTTGAGTGCGGAAATCACCTCACCTGTTTTTTCGTTTTTGACTGTTATATTGGTGGGGGTTTCAACACAAACAACCTGACGGCTTGCCGTAATGCCGTCATAGGTTGCCTTGACGGTAACCGCCCCACTGTCCATTGCGGTAAAGACTCCGTTTTTTGTAATAACGCTTTCTTTTCCGTTTTCAACAGAATATGAGATTTTTCCCGAAATATCCATTGCGTGATATCCCGTATCTGATGCCATAACACTAAAGCTCCGGCTTGCGCCTTTCATTATATAAGGTGTTCTTGCAGGGTAAATCATAAGCTGATTGATTTCTCCTGTTTTGGGAAGGTTATTTTTAAGAAAAATATTGGTTGAAACTTTTCGTGCGGTTTTATCAGAAGGCTTATTCATAAGGGAAATCCCCTCATCACCGGGGAGCCTTGCGATAATGGATGTTGACCCGCCTCCGTCAAGGTTAATGGCCTCAACGCAGCCAAGCTCTTTCATTCTCTCGGCAAGGGTTGAAAGCTTTACTCCGTAGCTATATCCGTTTTGTCTGCCGTCAATGGTGTAAAGGAGGATATCTCCGTTTTCCTTAATGCCGATTGCAGTTCTTGGGTGTGCCCCTGTTGGGAGATTGGGGGTAACTGTCCCACCCGACAAAATATATTCTCCCGTTGAGCCCATACCGATTGATGCGGTTTCCCATCGGGGGTCATTTGGGGCGGAAACGGAAATTTCCACCTCTTCTCCAACTGCAATATCTGCAATGTCATTAAACATAGGCGCATTAACATCAAGAGTTAAGACTAACGAGCCGT
>JAZRTD010000151.1:0-1065 GCA_045651845.1 Clostridia bacterium
GAAGTCCGCACTGTCCTTCTTTAACCTTAAGGGGAATTTTATAATGCCTGTGCTTGTCCACTGTCATAACACCTATAGATGTTGTATAACAGCTTGTGTCAATTCCAAGACAGATTTTGCTCATTTAAATCACCTTTAAACTGTTCCTGATTTTATCGAGAACGCCGTTCATAAATGCGACAGACTCCTCTCCGTCATAGGTTTTTGCAAGCCCCACTGCCTCATTTACGGAAACAGGGGCAGGAATATCTTTCATATAAAGCATTTCCCCAACCGAGAGTCTTAGAAGGGAAAGGTTTACCGTTGAAATACGGTCAATCCCCCAGCCTTCGCTTGTTTTTTCAATTATCCCGTCAATCTCGTCAATATTTTCAGTTACCTTTGAGATAACAGTTCTTATATATTCCTCCTGATTTCCGGGGTTATATTCCTTGCAAAATTCCTCAAGCATTTCCTTTATTTCATCAGGCTGAAATTTATACTGAAAAAGTAAAATAAATGCATATTCTCTTGCTTTTGTTCTGTTGATAAGTTTTCTCCGTTTATGTAGAATAACCCGATTGACCTAAAAGGTCAATCAGGCATTTAAAATTTTATTATTTATCTGTTTCTTCGTCTTCTGACACTTTTTCTTCTTTCGGAAGTGTTAAGCCGTCAACAGAAACATTAACAGCCTTAACATTATATCCGGTCATTGCCTCAACTTCGCTCTTAACCTTATCCTGGATTTCAGCAGCAACATCCTGAATTTTAGAGCCATATACAACCGAGATGCTTATTTCAATCTCAACATCGTTATCACTTACTGTAACTTTAACACCTTTTCCGGGATTTTTCTTGCCGAGAAACTCAACAATTCCGCCGGCAACAGATGCCTGCATTCCGCTAACTCCCTCAACACTTTTAGCAGCAATAGCGGATATGATTGATATAACCTCATCAGAGATTACAACATTCCCCGTTTTATTTACCATTTCTTCAGAATTCATAACCGTAAACCTCCTGAAAATATTTGTATTTTTCAAATCATCATACAATTATGAATATTATATCACAAACCATTTG
>JAZRTD010000152.1:0-3890 GCA_045651845.1 Clostridia bacterium
ACTATAGGCTCTGAATTATAAAGCTCTGCAAGGTCTATTTTATTTTTCTTGGCTTCATCCTTGATATAATTAGAGGACCGTTCTAAATACTGCGCTTTTAAGTCAAAGCCATTTCTTAAAGACTTATAAAGTTTCTCCATAGTCTTTCCCATCAAATGGAAAGCCGTTCCCGCTCTGTATTGGTCCCAACCTAAGAAATAATTGCCGACTCTTTTAAGTCCCTCAAGCTTAATCTCCTCTCCGCCTTCGTAAAAGCCTCCGTTTTCGGAAATAACGCTGTTTCCAAGCATCGTAACAGTATCATTTATCTCCGCCGAAAAAGCTTTGTTTTCGGTGTTTGCAATATGAACAACATTCATAACTGCATTTCGGAACACATCGAGTTCATAAGCCGTAAGGTCTTTTATGGTAACATCTTCTCCCCGTTCCTCAATGATATTCTTGAGCTTTGCGGAAATATCCTTGTCAACATAGGTAAACTCCCCGTCTGTAATATCCGCTCCGTCAGAGAAAACATTTCCAACTCCCTCGAATTTCTCTAAAAACTTCTTAGCCGGTATTGTTTTCGTATCTCGGATTTGGGGGTCAGTCCCTAAATTAAAGTCGCAAACTCCAAGAAAATCCTCAACCGCAGGAATAAGATGCTCCTTAATATGCGATTTACTATTTGCCGTATGAAGCCTTTTTGAAAGTTTCTCCGCCTGGTTCCGTATCTGATTTAAGATAAGAGCCTTCTTCCGTCTTTCATCGGTCTGGGAGATTTTATCTTCATATTGCTTTCTGATTCTCTCAACAGCCTTTTCCCTCTTTGCTCTTTCGCTCTCAATCGCCTTTTGAATATCTTCTACCCTCTTTTTCTCAGCAAGAGTAAGCTTAGCTTCCATCTTATCAGCAAAAGTAGGAGCCCCCTTAGGAGAATATCTTATAATATCATCTATAAGCTGATTTGAAAGACTCGCCTTAGCCTCATTCATCATTCCGTCAAAAGGATTTTCATAAACAACCGCCAGACTGTCTATAACCTCAGCTATCTTCTCAAGCCTTAAAGGAGTGGAGTTTTCCGTCTCATAATCAAAAAATTCAGGATAATCGTTTGAAAGCTCCGCATATTTGACATCGATATTAACTCCCTCTTTGCGGATTAAGAAACGGCCCATATTCCTCTTCCGTATATCTTCAAGCTCTCCCGGGGCAAATTCCTCTCTCTGTATTTCGTCAAGAGTAAAACCATTCTTCCGAAGGTCGTCCCGAAGTCCCTTATATCGGTTATAATTTGTGTCATTTCTTATTTCAGCTGACTCAATAATCTTTTCTGCTATCTCGTTCGCCTTATCCTGAACCTGAAGATAATCCGCTCCGTTGGCCATAAGGTCGTAAAGTTCCGTAACCATAGCCTCAATCTCAACTCGGTTTAGCTTTGAAGAGAAAACGCTCTTAATCTCCTTGGCATAGTTTTTAATGCTGTTTCCGTCAGGAACCGTAAACGCCGTCCTCTCAAACTCCCTTCGAAGTCTCTCGTTCTCCGATTTAAGCCTCTTATTCTCAAGGATAGTATTAAGAATATCTCCCTTCGCAGAATACCGTATATCCCCTTTTTTCGTATTAAATCTTTGTGAAAGAGGAATAAACTTTCCATTATTGTCATAAGTTGCTATCTTCGAAGACTTGATATTATTCGTATTAAGAATACCGAAAGTCTCTATTTCGCCTTCTTGTTCAACAGCCTTTAAAGAGTCATACTGATATTTTCGCGCAATATTTGCAAATTCTTCAGTTATTGTAAGAGACCATTTTTGCCTTGTTTCATACTTTCTCCCTGCATTCCAACACTTCAAAATTTCTTCATACTCAAACCCTATCTGCTTTGCAAACTTTTTCAAGTCCTCTAGATTTAAAATTTCTTCCTCTATGTTTCCTACATCCAAAACTTTACCCATCTTTACAAGCAACGGATATACATTACTTCCCATCTTTGTATGCAAACGCTTTGAAGGAACTTCTTCTTGATTTTCGTCTCCCTGATACTCTGTATATCTTTCAGCATAATCATAATCAGGAGTTACCCAAACAGCGGCGCCTTTTTCAAATTCCGTAAAAACCTCTTCAGCTCTCGTCCCGTGATAAACAGTTGCAATTTCAAATCCGTTTTGAGAAGCTTTCTCTATTAGCATTTTATTGGCTAATGCCTCATTGCTTTTTACAGCTTGTTCATATCTTCTGTCTTCGGCATCATCCCTATTTTTTTCATATGTTGTAACTGCACTATTGTGTATTGTCTCCATTCTTTCCACACCGTTTTTTTGATGTTCTCTGGAGTTTTCTCTGTAATTTTGTCCAGGTCCCTTTCCAGAAGACTTTTGAAGCGAAATTGTTGCCTGCTGTCTATGAATGTCTGAATTATCAGCTTTATTCCCTCTTCTTTGATTCCCAGGCTCCGTAGATACCTCTCCAACTCCCCCTTTGGAAGTTCCGGCCAACATTTCATTTTCAACATCTCCTTTTTCTTTTGTGATGTTTTTATTATACCTGTCCTTTCCGCCTCCTGTCAACCCCTTTGCAGAAAGCTTTTCTCCCGTAATCTTAATCTCCCCATCCGTCTTGCCCTTTGTTTCAATGGCGAGATTTTCAAGGAGCTTATATGCCTTTTCAAAAGGCGTTCCGCTTTTTTCATTTTTAAATATACCGCAGATATTCTTAAGAGCTTCCCGCATTTTATCAAGTGCAACTTTTATTTTGCCCTTATTAACATTCTCGGATTTTGAAACATTTTTTATAAACTCATTAAGCTTCGCCTCATCTCCTATAATACCTCCCGTAAACTCCGCAACAATCTCTTCCCTGATTGCCGCATCATCTAGGTTAAAGCCTTGTTCTCTGAGCGCCTCGCCATAAGCTGAAATAAGAGCCTCCTCACCTATTCCCCTTTCTTTAACAATGGTATCAATCGCCGCTTTTTCATATTCGAGATAAGCATCAAGGGACTGAGCTTTCATATAATGGAGAATTTCGTGTCCCGCAACAACAGTAAGCTTATTATCGGCCGTAAGAGAAACCTTAATCCGTTTCCCGCCGCTGTAAACGCCGTTGACCTCTTTCCCCTCTGCACTGTAAACAATATCCTCAAGCTCAATCGCAACCCCGAAAAGCTTGCCTAATTTTTCAAGATTGCTAAGGTCTTCCTTGCTTATTTTTCTGTGGTTGCCGTTCTTTAAGACGCCGCCTTCCCTTATAACTTGTCCGTCTGTCTTTCCGGCATTCCAGGCTCTTTGCATCTGCATACTATTCAAAGCCTTCGAGAGGACAGGATTATCTCTTATAAGTCCCATAGCTTCGTTTAAACTGACACCCTTTTGTCCGAAATTGTATAATGAGGCAAAAGCCTTTTTCTGAACATCAGTCATTTTCCCTGTTTCCTTCTCAATACTTGAATACACCCATTCCCCCATCCCGGAATAATCATTACTTTTTAAATTCAATTCTTTTGCCATACCAGGAGCAGAAACCTCTCCTATGGTTGGCACACTTTCATCTCCAATTATTCTGTTGACAATTTCTTCTGTTGCACCTGTTGTCATAACCGCCCGAACATCTTCAAGTTCCCGCTCTCTCTGTTCTAATTCTGCTATTTTAGAGGTATTGTTTTCTGATATGGCTTTTTCTTTTTCCGAGGCAATTTCTGTTTCTAACTCTGAAAAAAGCTGTTCAATATTTTTTTCATAGTTCTCAAGCTGGGTTTCATACTGTTTTGCAAGTTCTTTAACCTCTTTTTGTCTGTTCTCCACTTGAGCAACTGTCGCAGTTGCAACTTTTAAAGGCTGAGGATAATTAGCGTCAGGCATAACTTTTTTCAACGACTCAACAGCATTATTAAGTGATTTTGCCGCCTGCAT
>JAZRTD010000153.1:0-4241 GCA_045651845.1 Clostridia bacterium
TTATGAGAACGATGCCCCCATAAAAGAAAAAAACAGAATCAGGGAAATTGATGCAAAAATCAAGGAACTTACGGAAAATGACAGAAGTATGTCTGCTTCCGAAAATGATTCTATAAGACTTGAACAGGATATATCAAAACAGGTAGTTAAAATTCCGGGGCTTGTCAGGGATAAGGATATAGAGGCTTTGATGAGTGTCAGGGACGGACTTGATAATATTGTTGAGGCGAGAAAGAAGATTTCTGGTGAGGGAGAAAGCAATCAGGAGATAATTAAGAAATTGCAGGAGGAGAAAAATAGCCTTTTGCAAAAGTTTGATATGGAGAGAACTGCTGTTACTACGGATACTGCAGGTTCGTTCACCGCAAGAACTGACGGGCTTGAAGATGCTTTAGATGACGGTCAGATTGAAAATATAACCCAAAGCTATCTTAAGGGGATAAAAACTCCTGATACAAAGACAAATGTTGAGGCGAAAATACATTCGGGAAATCCTATCGGTAAAATCGTGGATACTTACACATGGTATTTTGCGACGGTTATAGATAAAGATATTGCAGATACTTTAAATACGGGCGACGGAATTCGACTTAAATTTCTTGATTCAAGTGATAATATGATAGATGGCAGTGTCTATAAAATAGCCGACGAAAATGGCGGAAAGGCTGTTCTTGTTGTTAAGTCTTCGGGGTATGTGGACAACCTTTATTCTATGTCAAAGGTTAAGGTTGAGGTTATAAAAAAGACCTATGAGGGAATGAAAATTCCTGCCAAATCCATAAGAGTTAAGGACGGGGTAAAGGGCGTTTATATATTGTCAGGGAAGAAAGTCAGATTCCGCAACGCAAAGGTTTATTACATGAATGAGGAATGGGCTGTTGTGTCAAAAGAGGAGAAAAACGGCTTAAAACTTTATGACAGCGTTGTGGTTAACGGCTCGAATATTTATGAAGGCAAGGTGGTCAGATAATGAGCATTCTTGAAAATATAAGGGAAGTTCAAAGAAGAATTTCAGAGTCAGCAGAAAAGGTCGGAAGAAATCCCGAGGAGATAACCCTTGTGGCAGTTTCAAAAACAAAACCTGCCCAGCTGATAAAGGAAGCGATTGAGTGCGGGATAACACAGCTTGGTGAGAACCGTGTTCAGGAGGTTATGGAGAAGTTTGAGTATATTGACGGCGCACAGTGGCATCTTATCGGGCATCTCCAAAAGAATAAGGTTAAATATATTGTGGATAAGGTTTCGTTAATCCATTCTGTTGACAGCTTTGAGCTTGCAAAAGAGATAGACAAGCAGGCAAAGAAAATTGGTAAAATACAGGAAATTCTTATTCAGGTAAATATATCAGGTGAAGAGAGCAAATCAGGAATTGAGCCTGGAAATGCAGAAAGTGTTTGCAGGCAGGTTTCAGAGCTTGAAAATGTGAAAATTAAAGGGTTTATGACTATGGCGCCGAGAGAGGCTGATAACAATGAGCTTCATAAAATTTTCGGCGGTCTTAAGACTTTGATGGAAGAAATAAAAGAAAAGAATATTGAAAATGTCCAGTTAAAAGAGCTTTCTATGGGAATGTCGGGAGATTATGAGATTGCCGTTATGGAGGGCGCAACAATTGTCCGTGTTGGAACGGGTATATTCGGAACGAGATAACAATTAAAATTTATATATTTTTGGAGGTATTGCTATGAAATTTGTAAACAAGCTTTTAACAATGATTGGATTTAACGGTGATGATGATTTTGATGATGAATTCTTTGATGACGCTATGGGCGAGAACACTGAAAAGGTAAGCAGTAAGATTGACACGGAAAGCGAACTCGGAGCAGACGGCAAGAAGAATAAGGTTGTTAAGATACATACAACTGCACAGCTTAAATTGGTTGTTATGCAGCCTGAAAGCTTTGACGATGCAAGAGATATCGCAAATCATCTTAAAAACAAAAAGCCTGTTGTTATGAACCTTGAATTTGTTGAAAAAGATGTTGCAAGAAGAATTGTTGATTTCTTAAGCGGAGCTGTTTATGCAGTTGACGGAAACATTCAGAAGGTTTCAAACGGAATATTTATAATAACACCTTACAATGTTGGAATTATGGGTGACTTTAAGGACGAACTCCGCAATAAGGGTATATTCCCCTGGGGCAACTAATAATGACTCAAAATGATGAGCTAAAGCTTTTATTGTCAAAAGCTGATGACGCCGTAACCATATCGGAAAATAAGTATATGGTTAAATCTGTGGGTTTTTTGACTCCTGCTGAAAGAGTTTTTATTGAGAAAAATGTCAAAAGACCTGTTGACGGAAGGATTATCTGGTTTGGCGGATATACTGATGCGGAAAGAACTCTTATGATTGCCGTTCCTGAATATGTAAGCGATGAAGAGGCTGAGACGGAGGTTTCTGCCTTGCTTATTAAGGCGAGAAACTTAAGCGAAATGAGCCACCGTGATTTTCTGGGCAGTCTTATGGGACTTGGAATAAAACGGGAAATGGTCGGGGATATTCTTGTCTTTGAGGATAGATGCATTGTTTTTGTAAGGGCCGAAATTAAGGATTATATCCTGACAAATCTTGAGAAAATCGGCAGACACGGCATTGAAATTCAGTCCTGTCAGCTTGATGAAGTTGAAATTCCCGAAAGGCAAACAGAGGAAATCGACGGCACTGTTGCAGGAATAAGACTTGACAGTGTTTTATCGGTTGCTCTTAAAACTTCAAGGAGCCGTGCCGCAGAATTTATAACGGGCGGGCTTGTGAGTCTTAATTGGGAAGAAACTGATAATGTTTCGAAAAGTCTTTCCGAGGGGGATATTATCTCCGTCAGAGGAAAAGGCAGATTTAAAGTGAGCCGAATCGGCGGTCTGACCCGAAAGGGAAGATACAGCATTTCGGTTGAAAGATATATTTAGGAGGTGCAAAGCTATGCTTATGCCGCTTGAAGTTGAAGAAAAAAAGTTTTCCAAGCAGATGCGAGGATATAATAAGGATGAGGTTGAGGCTTTTGTCAGCGAGGTTGCAAAAGATTATGAGAAGCTTTACAAGGAAAATCTTGCATTAAAGGATAAAACGGCAACTTTATCCGAGGCTATAAAACAATATAAGGCTATGGAGGATACTCTCCAGCAGGCGATTATTGTTGCACAAAGCGCAGGGGAAGAGGTTAAGAAGAATGCTTATGCAAAAGCTGAAAATATTATTAAGGATGCCGAAAACAGAGCCTCTGAAATTGTTAGCGATGCAGGAAAAGAAGTGACGAAAGTAAATTATGAGTATGAGGAAATGCGGAGAAATGTTGAAATTTTCAGAACGAGAATAATTTCATTGCTCACCTCACAGCTCAGCATTGTTAAGGAGTTTGCAATGGCAGACCCCGGTATAAAAAAGGCTTATGAGGAACAGCCTGAAGAAAAGCCGTCGGTGCCTTTGGAGGATAAAATTGAAACAGAGAACAAGGATGAAATGTCGGATATTATAAAGACATTGGAGCGGGTTACAATGGAGCTTCCAAAGCTTGTTTTGAACGAAAACGGCGAATATGTTGCGGCGGAATAAAAAATTAAAATGTTCAGGAAGTTCCTTTCTGAACATTTTTTCGTATTTCAAAAGAGGAAGAGGATATGTATATTTTAATTGGAGCGGCTGTTTTATTGCTTGATTTTATTACAAAAATGCTTGTGATTGGCAATATGAATCTTGGTGAGAAGATAAGTTTAATTGACGGAGTTTTTTCCCTGACATATATAAGAAATAAAGGTATGGCGTGGGGACTTCTGCAAAATCAGCGCTATATTTTTATAATCGGGACTATTGTGATTGTTGCTTTTATGCTGATTTATATTATTAAAAATAAAAACACCCATTTTACGGGGAAGCTTGGGATAACATTAAGCGTTTCCGGGGCTTTCGGAAATCTTATTGACCGATTGTTTTATAAGGACGGAGTTATAGATTTTCTCTGTGCAGATTTTATAGACTTTCCAATATTCAATGTTGCGGATATGTCGGTTTGCGTTGGTATGGGGATTTTGGTAATATATATACTGTTTTTTGAGCAGAATAAAAAAGAGAGTTAAGATGGAACAGATTTTATTAAAAGTTGAAGAAAATAACATAAGAATAGACAAGTTTCTTTCGGATAAGCTTGAGAATATGACAAGGTCAAGAATTCAAAAGCTGATTGATGACGGGTGCGTAAATATTTCAGGCGAAAATATCAAGGCGAATTATAAGGTTAAATCAG
>JAZRTD010000154.1:0-8709 GCA_045651845.1 Clostridia bacterium
AAGAGTGACGGGGGAAACGCTGAAACTTATTGAAGAAGCAGTTAAACCCGGAATTACAACAGCGGAGCTTGATAAAATTGCTGACAGGTACATAAGAAGTCAGGGATGTATACCGTCTTTTAAAAATTATAACGGTTTTCCCGGAAGTGTATGTGCCAGTGTCAACGATGTTATAATTCACGGGTTTCCAAGCAATATTCCTCTTAAAGAGGGAGATGTTCTGAGTATTGATGTGGGTGCTTGCTATAAAGGCTACCACGGCGATGCGGCAAGAACATTCGGAGTTGGTAAAATTTCAGAGGAAGCACAAAAACTTATTGATATAACAAAAGAGAGCTTTTTTAAAGGTGCTGAATTTGCTAAAGAAGGGTATCGTGTTGGAGATATTTCTTCTGCCGTTCAGAAGTATGTTGAAGAAAATGGTTTTAGTGTTTTGCGGGATTATTGCGGACACGGAATAGGTGCAAAACTTCACGAAGAGCCGGATGTTCCCAATTATGTTTCGAGAATCGGCAGAGGTCAAAGACTTAAAGCAGGAATGGTTATTTGTGTTGAACCGATGGTTAATCAGGGGGACAAGGAATATTATGTGGGCGATGATGACTGGGCGGTTATAACTGCTGACGGGAAGTTAAGCGCTCATTATGAAAACACTATCTGGATTACAGACGGTGAACCTGTTTTTCTTACTTTGATTGATTAGATGGAGGTATAAATGAGCATCCGAGGGGAAGTTGTGCCGGGGGATTTTGTAACCTCGATATCGGGAAGAGATAAGAATAGATATTATATGGTTATGAGCTCTTGCGGTAAATTTGTGGAAATTTGCGACGGCGATTTGCACAAAGTGGATAAACTTAAGAAAAAGAATGTTAAACACATTAAAAATACGGGCGAGTATGATGAGTTGTTAAAAACACGAATTGTCAGAGGTGAAAAGATTCCTGACAGCGAAATCAGAAAAGCCCTTGATGTATTCAAAAATAATTAAAAGGGAGGGAAGCTTTGTGGCAAAGGAAGATGTACTCGAAGTTGAAGGAACGGTCCTTGAGGCGTTGCCTAATGCAATGTTCCAGGTGGAGCTTGAAAACGGACATAAAATTCTTGCACACATTTCGGGAAAACTCAGAATGCACTATATAAGAATTCTGCCTGGTGATAAGGTTACAGTTGAAATTTCACCTTATGACCTTACAAAGGGAAGGATTACTTGGCGTGCAAAATAATTGGATTAAATAATAAAAAATGCTTGACAAACTGATACTTTATTGATATAATAGTTAGGTTAGTAATGCCTAAAAGCATTTGCTGATAATTTCTATAGGAGGTGAAGGAAAATGAAAGTAAGCCCTTCAGTAAAACCTATCTGTGAAAAGTGTAAAATAATTAAGAGAAAAGGCAAGGTTATGGTTATCTGCGAAAACCCGCGTCATAAGCAGAAACAGGGTTAATCGGAAGTCGTTCCTTAAATTTTCAAATGAGCAGGGTTAGGCTTATGAACCACTTTGAAATGTTTTTTGAAAACTTTCGTATAAGCTGATGTTTCAAAGGAGAAAAGCCTTTGAAGATAAGTGAAATTCTGCTCCATACTTTTCAAAAAAATAAAATTATACGGAGGTGAATTGGAGTATGGCACGTATAGCAGGTGTTGACTTACCAAACGAGAAGAGAGTTGAAATCGGATTAACTTATATATTCGGTATCGGTCTTTCTACATCAAAAAAGATTTTAGCTGCTACCGGAATTAATCCGGACACAAGAGTTCGTGATTTATCAGAAGAAGAGGTTTCTGCCCTCAGAGCGGAAATCGATAACTACACGGTTGAAGGTGACCTTCGTCGTGATGTTGCTCTCGATATTAAGCGTCTTATTGAAATCAACTGTTACAGAGGTCTTCGTCACAGAAAGAGCCTTCCTGTAAGAGGACAGCGTTCAAAGACAAATGCGAGAACCAGAAAAGGCCCAAGAAAGACAATGGCCAACAAAAAGAAATAATACTTGTTATTGAATATGGAATTTGCGCGTAGTGCGCATCTTCAGGAGGTGAATTAACTATGGCAAAGGCAGTAAAGAAAACCAGACGTCGTAGAGAAAAGAAAAATATAGAACGCGGTGCTGCTCATATCAAGTCTACATTTAACAATACTATTGTTACAATTACAGACACAGAAGGTAACGCACTTTCTTGGGCAAGTGCCGGTGGCTTGGGCTTCAGAGGCTCAAGAAAAAGCACACCATTTGCGGCTCAAATGGCTGCAGAAACTGCAGCAAAGGCTGCAATGGAACATGGTCTTAAATATGTTGAAGTATATGTTAAGGGACCTGGTAGCGGCAGAGAAGCTGCTATTCGTGCACTTCAGGTTGCAGGACTTGAAGTAAATATGATTAAGGATGTTACACCAATTCCTCATAACGGTTGTAGACCGCCGAAGAGAAGAAGGGTATAATTACAGGAGGTGAATTGTAAATGGCAAGATATACTGAATCAGTTTGCAGAATTTGCAGACGTGAAGGTCAGAAGTTATTCTTAAAGGGTGACAGATGTTACACAGATAAGTGCGCTGTAACAAGACGTGCATACGCACCTGGTCAGCATGGTCAGGGTCGTCGCAAGCTCTCTGAATACGGTACACAGCTCAGAGAGAAGCAGAAGGTTAGACGCGCTTACGGTATTTTAGAAGGACAGTTTGCTCATTATTTTGAGCTTGCTAATAAAAAGCAGGGTATTACAGGTGAAAACCTCTTAACCCTCATCGAGAGAAGACTTGACAACGTTGTTTACAGACTTGGACTTGCAGTTTCAAGACCTGAAGCAAGACAGCTCGTTTCTCATGCTCATTTCTTAGTAAATGGCAAGAAGGTAAATATTCCTTCTTATCTTGTTAAAGTTGGCGATGTTATCACAGTTGCTGAGACAAGCCGAAAGAGTGCTAAATTCGATACTATTCTTGCTTCAACAGAGGGAAGAGCAGTTCCGAAGTGGCTCGATATGAATAAAGATACATTAGAAGGTAAAGTTATTGCATTTGCAGACAGAGAGGATATTGATCTTCCAATCGAGGAACATCTTATCGTCGAATATTACAGCAAATAATATGCATAGTTCAGAAAATTTTCTGAACTAAGGCCCTAAAATATGTACAATGTACATCCACAAAATACAGTAAAAAATAAGGAGGGCTAAATTATGATAGAAATCGAAAAACCAAAAGTAGAGTGCGTTGCGATTTCCGAGGACGAAAGATACGGAAAGTTTGTTGTTGACCCCCTTGAAAGAGGTTACGGCATTACTCTTGGAAACTCGCTGAGAAGAATTCTCCTTTCATCTCTTCCGGGTGTTGCAGTTACATCTGTTAAGATTGAAAATATTAATCATGAATTTTCAACTATTCCCGGTGTTACGGAAGATGTTACGGAAATTATTCTTAACATCAAATCTCTCGCAATAAAGCTTCATTCCGACGGACCTAAAACTGTTTATATAAATCATGAGGGCGCGGGTGAAATTTGCGCAAGAGATATTAAATGCGACTCCGATGTTGAAATCATAAACGGCGATTTGCATATTGCAACTCTTAATGAGGACGCTAAACTGTTTATGGAGCTTACATTGGACAGAGGCAGAGGTTATGTTTCTGCTGAAAGAAACAAGCAGTTGCTTCAGCCTATAATCGGTTTAATCCCTGTGGATTCTATCTACACACCTGTTGAAAAGGTCAACTATACGGTTGAAAATACCAGAGTTGGTCAGATTACAGATTATGACAAGCTTATACTTGAAATATGGACAGACGGAACAATTAATCCGCCTGACGCTGTATCTCTTGGTGCAAAGATAATGAATGAGCATCTTAATTTGTTTATTGATTTGTCTGACAGTGCGAAGAATACAGAGATTATGGTTGAAAAAGAACAGAACAAGATTGTTAAGGTTTTAGAGACAACCATTGAAGAGCTTGATTTATCAGTTCGTTCTTATAACTGTCTTAAGCGTGCAGGAATTAACACTGTTCAGGATTTGACAGCAAGATCGGAAAATGATATGATGAAGGTTAGAAACCTTGGTCGTAAATCCCTTGAAGAAGTTATCGCAAAGCTTGATTCTATGGGACTTACATTGTCAAGCGACGAGGAATAGTCGTTTGATTTAAGCTCACCTTCGGGGTGAGGAATTATTTGAAAGAGGTGAATAGTATGGCGAACCAAAGAAAATTGGGTAGACCAACAGACCAGAGAATAGCGATGCTGAGAAACCTTACAACTTCTTTCCTTGAAAACGGTAAGATTGAAACAACAGTTACCCGTGCTAAGGAAGTTCAGAAGTTAGCTGATAAAATGATTACTCTTGGTAAAAAGAACACTCTTCACACAAGACGCCAGGCTTTAGCTTGGATAACAAAAGAAGATGTTGTAACAAAGTTATTTGCTGAAATCGCTCCTAAGTATGCAGAGCGTAACGGCGGTTACACAAGAGTTATAAAGGTTGGACCAAGACGCGGTGACGCGGCTGAGGTTGCAGTATTGGAACTCGTTTAATCAAAAACAAATCCGCAGAGAAAATTCTCTGCGGATTTTTGTATGCAGATAATAAAAAACTACGGACAATTTTATTGCCCGTAGTTTTTTATTGAATATAGATTTTTAATAAGAAATTTACTTTATTCCTTATCTTCCGAGCCGAAGTAGGCGGTTGGAAGATTGTTGTTATGGCGGGATTTGTATTTCATAAGAATTTCCTGTCTGGTCATAAGGTCGTTGGCAATAAGGCGAATAACTGCAACCAATGGAACCCCAACCATAATCCCGATTATTCCCCCAAATCCTCCGCCTAAAATCACGGCAACAAGGACAAGAACGGGGTTAATTTTAAGCCTGTCTTTAACAAGATACGGTGCAATAACATTCCCGTCAATCTGTTGAAGAACAAACATAACGATTCCGACCAATATTCCCTTGTTGAGTCCCGCGGTGAAAAGAGTTACTATTATAAGAACAATAGTAGATAAAATTGAGCCGATATATGGAACGATATTGAAAACTGCAACGATTGCGGCAAGGGCGAAAGCATACGGTGCGCCAATAATAAGCAGTGCAAAAAGGGACACGAAGAACATTATCAGGGCGTCAATGAGTCGACAGTAAATATATCGGATTATAAATTCGTTTACTTTATGGAAATATTTAAGAATTTCTCTTTTTACTTCAGGGCGGAAAATACATCCTAATATTCTGTTACCAAGATTGAAGAAATCTTCGCGGTCAAGGATAAGATATATTGAAATTATTATGCCGATAAGAATATCCACAAGCGACCCCGAAACGGATACAATTCTCTGGATATAGCCCATAATGTTCTTAAGGTCAAGGTAATTAAGAATCATATCAACGGAAATGCTTGATGAAATGGAATTAAAAAGCGCATCTCGGTTTAAAGAGTATCCCATAAAGTTGTGAGTTTCAAAATATGATATAAGTCTGTCAAGAAAGCTTGGAATTTGAGAAACAATATCATAAAGGTTTGAAATGAGCTTTGGTACAAAAAGACGTATCAATCCATAACAAATTGTTAAGAGCAAAGCGTAAACAATAATAATCGAAGTTATCCTGCTTACTTTCTTTACGGGATTAAACGGAATTTTATTAAGCAAATTCTCAATTTTCTTACTTGGAAAATAAAGGAGATAAGCCAGAACTATCCCCGTAAAAAGCGGAGTAAGAAGTCCTAAGAAGGTTCCTATAAATTCTGTGTTCCAGGATTTATAAATTCCTATTATAATAATTGCAAAAATCGTCAAACCTATATATTTTTTTACTTCTTTGTTGAGCATACATATCCCCCGTTTTTCATTATATAAATAAGTATACCATAAAAATCATCAAATGTATAGTATTTACTTGACGAAACTGCAAAAAAATGTTAAAATATAATAGTATGTTGAATTGATAATGGGAGATAGTATGTTTTTATCAGATAAATGGAAAGATTATGAATTAATAGATGCTTCAAACGGTGAAAAGCTTGAACGCTGGGGGAATATAATTCTCCGCCGTCCTGACCCGCAGATTGTGTGGAATGTTGCGAAAAGCGACAGGTCGCCTTTGTGGGACAAGGCTGATGCCCGATATATTAGGAGCAACAGCGGAGGCGGTCATTGGGAATATAATAAAAAGCTTCCCGAAAAGTGGAGCATAGATTACAAAGAGTTGAAGTTTGGTATCAAAATGATGGGGTTTAAGCATACAGGGCTTTTCCCTGAACAGGCAACGAACTGGGATTGGTTTTCCGATATAATAAGAAGATCAGGAAGAAAGGATGTTAAGGTCCTTAACCTGTTCGCCTATACAGGTGGGGCATCAGTTGCGGCTCTTTCGGCAGGAGCGTCGGTTTGCCATGTTGACGCATCAAAAGGAATGGTTGCCTGGGCCAAGGAGAATGCATTTCTTTCAGGGCTTGCGGACAGAAGTATACGGTATATAGTTGACGATGTTAAAAAATTTGTTGAACGAGAAATAAGACGCGGAAACAAATATGACGGTATAATTATGGACCCTCCTTCTTACGGGCGCGGTCCGTCAGGCGAGGTTTGGAAGATTGAGGACGAGCTTTTCAATCTTATAGAGCTTTGTATGAATGTTATGTCTGATAGTCCTCTGTTTTTCCTTGTTAATTCATACACAACGGGGTTATCCGGAAGTGTTATGGAGAATATATATAAGCTCACGCTGAAAAAACGCTTTGGCGGACAAAGCCAAACGGATGAGGTTGGGCTTCCTGTAACACAGGGGGGACTGGTTCTTCCTTGCGGATACAGTTCAAGATGGAATAAATAGTCTTACATTGGAAGGACTTTTGAAATGGATACTGTTATTAAGACTGAAAACCTGAAATTTTCATATAAGGATGAAGAAACCGGCAGAGAAACACCGATTTTAAAGGGAATTGACTTCTCTGTAAAAAAAGGTGAGTTTGTGGCAGTTCTCGGACATAACGGCTCGGGAAAGTCGACTCTTGCAAAGCATCTTAATTCGATTAATATTCCAACAAGCGGAAGGGTTACTGTTTGCGGAATGGATACGGCGGATGAAAAACTCCTTTATTCCATAAGGCAAAAGGTTGGAATGGTTTTCCAAAACCCTGATAATCAGCTTGTTGCAAGTATTGTTGAGGAGGATGTAGCGTTTGCTCCTGAAAATCTTGGAGTTCCAAGAGAGGAAATCAGAGAAAGAGTTGACCACGCTCTCCATGCGGTGGGAATGACAAAGTTTCGCCGTCACGCACCGCATATGCTGTCGGGCGGGCAGAAACAAAGAATTGCCATTGCGGGAGTTTTGGCGATGAGGCCTGAAATCCTTGTCCTTGACGAGCCTACTGCTATGCTTGACCCAAGCGGAAGACGGGAGATTATGAAAACCGTAAGAAAGCTTAACCAAGAAGAAAATATGACAGTTGTTCTTATAACCCACTATATGGATGAGGCTGCTATGGCGGACAGAGTTGTGGTTATTGACCACGGAAATATATATCTTGAGGGAAAACCCGAAGAGGTATTTTCCAGGGTTAAGGAGCTTAAAAGAATAGGGCTTGATGTACCGCAGGCAACATATCTTGCATATAAGCTTTCAGAAATCGGTTTTGATATTCCCGATGGCGTGCTTGATGCAAAGCGGTGCAGCAGTGAAATTTTGAGATGTTTGGAAGATGAGTAAATGATAAGACTTGAAAATGTATCATATACCTATATGCCGGGCGGGCCTTTTGAGAAAACCGCCGTGCATAATATCGATTTGACAATCCCTGACGGACAGTTTATTGGACTTATCGGGCATACGGGAAGCGGAAAATCAACTATGATTCAGCTTATGAACGGACTTATTAAGCCAACAGAGGGCAGAATTACGGTTGACGGACAGGAGCTTTTCTCAAAAGATGTCAAGATGAGAGATATTCGTTTTAAGGTTGGATTGGTTATGCAGTATCCCGAATATCAGCTTTTTGAGGAAACTGTTGAAAAGGAAATTGCATACGGCCCTGCAAATATGGGCCTTTCGGAGGAAGAAATCAAAAACCGTGTTGAATATGCATCGGATTTGGTTGGAATTCCAAAGGAGATGCTTAAGAGGTCGCCCTTTGAACTTTCGGGAGGTCAGAAAAGAAGAGTTGCAATAGCTGGGATTGTTGCGATGCAACCCACAACCTTAATTCTTGATGAGCCGACGGCAGGGCTTGACCCTAAAGGGAGAGACGAAATTCTGTTTAAAATAAAAGACTTGCAGAGAAGAATGAACATAACTGTAATTTTGGTATCCCACAGTATGGAGGATATCGCGCAAATGGCAGACAGGATTCTTGTTATGAACAAGGGCAGACTTTCAATGAACGGAGAGCCATCCGAAATTTTCTCAAGAGGGGACTCTCTTACGGCAATGGGGCTTGACCTTCCTCAGGTTACAAAAATCTGTAACGATTTGATTGAGGCGGGGTATCCCGTGAAAAAGGGAATTTACACAGTTTCAGAAGCGGTTGAGGAAATAAAAAGACTTAAATTTGTTTAGAGCATAAAGCCACAAAAGAAATGAGATGATGAGATGCTTTCCGATATAACTCTCGGGCAGTATTTTCCCGGGGAATCTTTTATACACAAGCTTGACCCGAGAAGCAAGATACTTATGATTATTGTGTATATTGCTTCCATATTTATAATTGATAAT
>JAZRTD010000155.1:0-3686 GCA_045651845.1 Clostridia bacterium
AAAAAAATCCCCCGATATACGGGGGATTTTTTTTATTTGTTTTCGTCGTAGAATTTTTTGTAGCTTACCGTAATCTTAAGGTCGTCTATGAAGCTCTTGTTAACAGAAACCTTTGAGGTTTCAACTGCGTATAATATTGCATCGGAAATTGTTGCAACACGCTTAAGAACATAATAGCCGTTTGGTCCTTTAATCGGCTCGCTGACTTCGTCAACTTTAAGATTAAATGCAACCTTTTCAAAGTTTTCAAATTCTTTGCTGCCGGGGAACTGCTTAATCATAGAGCCCCTTGAAAGAGTGATTGGCTTGGAAGAAGAAGTTCCGTTTTCGCTGTATTCAGTCATAAGCTTGTCAAAATCTTCGCCCTTCTTCGCTTTCTTAACAACTTCTTCAGCCTTTTTCTTAGCTTCTTTCTCTGTTAAGCCTTTTTCCTCTTCAGGTTCTTCGGTCTCTTCTTCAGAAACATCGGTTTCTTCAGTATCCTCCTCGATTTCCTCTTCAAAATAGATGAGAATAGGCTTTAATGAAATTGTGCTGAGCTTATCGGTATTATATTTTGATGTATCCTCGCCTATGTATCTGTCAGGGTTATTTTCCATATCAGAAAGAACTGCCTGATACTTTGTATCCATTATGAGAATTTCTTTATATTGCTCAATATTTTTGTAACCGCTTGCTTTAATGAGATTTTCAAAATCCTTGCCATAGCCAGCTTTTTGTTGCTCAATTTGCTCATCAACCTTTTCAAGGTCAAGCTGAGACGGAGCAACACCGAATTTATCGCCTAAAGAAAGAATTGCGTATACCTGATTACAGGTGTTGATAGCTTCAGCTATAACCTTTTGGCGGTGTGTTTCATTTGTTTCCTTGTCGGCAATATCAGTCCACTTAAAGTTGTCAAGCTTTGAAATGTCCTCTAAACCTGTGTACTCATCAACACAGTATTCCTGCTGGTATATAAGGGCAGATGTTGCAAAAACTGACTCAAAAACATCGCTTGGAACATCAATGTTGTTTATTTTAAGAGCTGTTTCGCTTCCTATAATGCAGTCTATTGAGTTGTCAATATCTGCGTATGTTATAGAATTGTTTTCACCTGTTTTATTAACATTTCTGTTGAAGAAAAAGAAAGTGAAAATGCCGACTGTGATGGCAACAACAACTGCAACAGCAATAACAAACCCATAAATTTTGTTATTTTTCTTTGGAACAAAATCAACAATCGCTTCCTCCTGGGGTCTCTCCTGTCCGCATTCAGGGCAGAAATCCCCGTCACATTCAGCGCCGCAAGTTTCGCAAACCCATACTAAAGGCTCGTCATCAAAAGTTACAACATCAAGAGAGTCTTCAAAGACATCTTCCTGGGTTTCTTCAATTTCTTCAATTTCTTCAGTTTCTTCAATTTCTTCTTCAGAAACAGATTCAGCAAAAATTTCTTCTGTTTCTTCTGCTGTCGGCGGTGTCAAGGTTTCAACAACCACCTCGTTCTCTTCTTCGGGGCAAGCCTCTCCGCATACGGGACAAAGCTTTTCCGTATCTTCAACCATTGCCTCGCATTTACTGCATTTCCACATAATTTATTATCCTCCTATGATTAAATTCAAATGTGTACTCAATTCATTATACTACATAGATTATATTTTTTCAATGGTTTTTTTGATAATGTTTGTGTATTTTCTGTGATTGCCGTCATAATCCAAAGTAAATTCAAGGTGGGGACGCTTTCCGTTTCGTATTGCAACGGTCAATGGATTATTAAGGGCAAGGGTGACTGCATTATCAAGATTTGGCGGTTTTTGGGGGTCGAAGAAAAGCTTGAGCTTATTTTCCTTGACGCTGACCTCAGTGAATTTTTTATCCGACGCCATTTTTCTTATGAGGGAAATCTCAAGAAGATTTTCAACAGACGGGGGCATAGAGCCGTATCTGTCACAAAGCTCATCCTGCATATCCATTAAGTCCTCTTCCGTTTCAATTGCGGCAATCCGCTTATAGACGGAAAGTCTTTGGGAATGGGCAGAGATATACCGCTCTGGGATATATCCGTCAATGGGAATATCGATTAGGGTTTCGGTCTGCTCGTCTGATATAATACCCTTATGGGATTTTATTGCATTGTCAAGCATTCGGCAATACATTTCATACCCAACCGATTCCATATGTCCGCTTTGCGCTGCACCGATAAGGTTACCCATTCCGCGGATTTCAAGGTCACGAAGTGCAATTTTAAATCCCGACCCAAACTCGGTAAATTCCTTAACGGCTCGAAGTCTTTTCTCTGCCTCTTCGGTTAAAACCTTGTTACGGCGGAAAGTGAGATAAGCATAAGCAAGACGGTCCGACCGACCGACTCTGCCTCGGAGCTGATATAGCTGGGAAAGACCAAGCCTGTCAGAATCTTCGATTATGATTGTGTTAACATTAGGAATATCAAGCCCTGTTTCTATTATAGTGGTACAAATGAGAATGTCGATTTCGCCCTCATAAAGCTCCATCATAATAGCTTCAAGCTCGCTTTCTTTCATTTGACCGTGGGCAACTGCAATCCTTGCATCAGGCACCATTTTGGAAATTTCTTCCGCAACATTATCAATGCCCGAAACGCGGTTGTATAAATAATAAACCTGACCGCCTCTGCCGATTTCACGGTATATTGCCTCTCTTATAACATTTTGGTCATATTCTAAAACATAGGTTGCAATAGGGTATCTTTCCCCGGGCGGCTGAGCAATAACGCTCATATCCCGTATCCCCGACATGGACATATGCAGTGTTCTTGGAATAGGCGTTGCGGAAAGGGTTAAAACATCGATGTTTTTTCGCAGTTCCTTAATATATTCCTTGTGTTTAACGCCAAATCTCTGCTCTTCGTCAATAACTAAAAGTCCAAGATTTTTATATTCAACCTTATTACTTAAAAGCTTATGAGTTCCTATAACAATGTCAATCTCCCCTGTTTTAAGGCCCTTTAGGATTTCCCTCTGTTGGGCAGGGGTTGAAAATCTGGAAAGGGACGCAATTTTTATTGGGAAGTCCTTCATTCGCTGACGGAAGGTGCTTGTGTGCTGGCTTGCAAGAATTGTTGTAGGGCAAAGATATGCAACCTGATAGCCGTTCATAACCGCCTTAAAAGCCGCCCGCATAGCAACCTCGGTTTTGCCGTAGCCAACATCTCCGCATAAAAGTCTATCCATAGGGCGGGGCCTTTCCATATCCGCTTTGACCTCGGCAATACTTAAAAGCTGGTCATCGGTTTCGTCATAAGGGAATGCTGCCTCAAACATTCTCTGCCAGTCATCATCTTTTTCACACCTGACACCTTTTATGGATTCCCTTGTGGCATAAAGAGCAATAAGGTCATCTGCAATATCCTCGCAGGATTTCTTAACCCTCTGCTTTGTTTTTGACCAGTCTGCACCGCCCAAAGTGTTAAGCCGAACAGAAGCCCCCTCTTTTGAGGTGTGCTTATAAACCAAGGAAAGCTGGTCGGTGGGAACATAAAGGACATCGCTCCCCTTATATAAAAGCTTTAAATAATCACGCTTTATTCCGCCTGCGTCAAGCTGAACAGTTCCCATATACTGCCCGATACCGTGGTTTTGGTGCACAACAAAATCCCCAACATTAAGGTCCGTAAAGCTGTTGATTCTGTCACGCTTATCCACCTTAAAACGGGATTTTTTCTT
>JAZRTD010000156.1:0-1554 GCA_045651845.1 Clostridia bacterium
CGGCGGATTGGAGAAATTATGAACGAGAAAAAAGAATTTAAGCCGTATGTTCCTGCGGACAAAGTTACCCCTGAGCTTACGGTAGCATCAATAATTATGGGTATAATCCTTGCGGTTATATTCGGCGCTGCGAATGCATACCTTGGACTCCGTGTTGGAATGACTGTTTCTGCATCAATTCCTGCGGCGGTTATTTCAATGGGTGTTATTCGTGTACTTATGAAGAAAAATTCAATTCTTGAAAGCAATGTTGTTCAAACTATCGGCTCTGCCGGGGAGTCTTTGGCGGCAGGAGCTATTTTTACTCTGCCTGCTCTTTTCTTATGGGCGGCAGAAGGCAAAATGGATAAGCCTGATTTAATCAGTATTACTCTTATTGCATTAATCGGTGGTCTGTTGGGCGTATTCTTTATGATTCCCCTTCGAAATGCACTTATTGTTAAGGAACACGGAACACTTCCTTACCCGGAAGGAACAGCTTGTGCGGAGGTATTGCTTGCCGGAGAGAAAGGCGGAGCCAATGCCTCAACAGTTTTTGCAGGTATGGGATTTGCGGCTATTTTCAAGTTTATAATTGATGGACTTAAGCTTGTTTCAGGTGAAATTACATTTAATGTGGGTAAAATTCTAAAAGGCTTTGCAGGTGCAATCGGAACACAGATTTATCCTGCGGTTTTAAGCGTTGGTTATATTTGCGGACCAAGAATTTCATCTTATATGTTTGCAGGCGGTGTGTTTAGTTGGCTTGTTTTAATCCCGATTATTGTTCTCTTTGGTTCAGAGCTTACCCTTTATCCCGGAACGGCTCCTATTGGAGAGATATTTGCTGAAGGCGGGGCAGGAAGTATATGGGGAACTTATATAAGATACATCGGTGCGGGTGCATTGGCGGCAGGAGGTATTATAAGTCTTATTAAGTCGCTTCCTCTTATCGTTAAGACCTTTGGCGGTGCTATGAAGAGCGCTTTTGGCGAAAAAGTCCAGGATACAGGCAGAACATCAAAAGATATGAATATGGGCATAGTTCTTATTGCCATTGCAATTTTGACTGTTTTGGTATGGCTTGTTCCGGCAATCCCTGTAACATTTTTAGGTGCGGTTATTGTGGTTGTTTTCGGTTTCTTCTTTGCAACAGTTTCATCCCGTATGGTTGGTCTTGTGGGAAGCAGCAACAATCCTGTTTCCGGAATGGCGATTGCAACACTTTTGCTCGCAACACTTATCCTAAAGCTTACAGGAAGTGTTGGAGCGGTTGGAATGAGCAGTGCTATTGCAATAGGCTCTATTATATGTATTGTTTCTGCAATTGCGGGGGATACATCGCAGGATTTGAAAACAGGATATATTCTCGGTGCAACACCTAAAAAACAGCAAATAGGTGAGCTTATAGGCGTTGGTGCGTCTGCCCTTGCCATAGGCGGAACACTCTATCTTTTAGATAGTGCGTGGGGCTTTGGTTCAGCAGAGCTTGGCGCTCCGCAGGCAACACTTATGAAAATGATTGTTGAGGGTGTTATGGGCGGAAATCTCCCTTGGACTCTTGTGTTCATTGGC
>JAZRTD010000157.1:0-1910 GCA_045651845.1 Clostridia bacterium
CCCCTCCTTGATAAGATTTATTTCAGTTTCGGTAAGCTCTCTTGTTTCGCCAAGGCTCAGGCTTTCGTCAAGAGGAAGCTTGTTCATTTTAATACGCTTAAGATAAATAACAGTCTTGCCGACAGCCTCAAACATACGCTTAACCTGATGAAATTTCCCCTCGGTTATGGTGAGGTTTATTTCCGAAATTTCATCGGACACCAAAATTTCCAAATGGGCAGGCTTTGTTTTTATATCTTTGTCAATTATAATCCCTTTAGAAAATGCAACTGCATCTTCTTCGGTGACCTTTCCCGAAATTTTAGCATAATAGGTTTTGGGAATATGCTTTTTCGGGGAGAGGATATTGTGGGCAAGCTGACCGTCGTTAGTAAGGAGCAACAGCCCCTCTGTGTCAATATCAAGCCGTCCCGCGGGAAACAAATCGTAATGCAAAAATTCTTCGGGGACAAGGTCTAAAACCGTTGGAAGCCGTTTGTCAAAGGTGGCGCTTATATAGCCCTTGGGTTTATTCATCATAAGATAAATAAATTCTTTGTAGGAAACAAGAGCGTTTTTGAAGAAAACCCTGTCATTTTCAGGGTCAATATGGTCCTCAGGTCTTACACAGTCTTTTCCCTCAACACGGACATCGCCTGATTTTATATATTTTTTTATATCTTTCCGACTGCCGATTCCCGCATCGCATAAATATTTATCTAATCTCATAAATCCTCTTTAAAAATCTCAAAAATTCATACATAATTAAGTATAGCACATAATTTGACAAAAATCCATAGTTTACTTGACATTTTTTTAAAAAAATAGTATTATTTATAGAGTAAACTAAAATGAAAAGGATTGATATAATGAAACCGGAAACAAAATGTATTCAGGAGGGTTATAAGCCTCAAAACGGAGAGCCTCGTGTTCTTCCAATTTATCAGAGTACAACATATAAATATGATTCAAGCGAGCATCTTGGAAAGCTTTTTGATTTGGAAGCGCCAGGGCATATGTATTCGAGAATAAGCAACCCGACTCTCGAGTGCGTTGAAAGCAAAATTGCATCTCTTGAGGGCGGTGTTGGGGCGATGCTGACCTCTGCAGGACAGACAGCGTCTTTAATCTCTATTCTTAATATATGTGAGGCAGGGGATCACATTGTCAGCTCCGCATCTATTTACGGCGGAACCTTTAATCTTTTTGCCGTAACAATGAAAAGATTCGGAATTGATTTTACTTTTGTTGATGCTGATGCAACAGAGGAGGAAATTCAAAAGGCATTTACGCCGAAAACAAAGGCTGTGTTCGGGGAAACCATCGCAAACCCGGCGCTCACTGTTTTAGACATTGAAAAGTTTGCAAATGTTGCTCATAAAAACGGTGTTCCGCTTATTATAGACAACACCTTCGCAACACCTGTTCTTTGCCGTCCTTTTGAATTCGGGGCGGATATAGTTATCCATTCCACAACAAAATATATGGACGGGCACGCAACCGTTGTGGGTGGTGTTATTGTTGACGGCGGAAAATTTGACTGGACCAACGGCAAGTTCCCAAGCTTTACCGAGCCTGACGACAGCTATCACGGCGTTGTTTACACAAGAGATTTTGGAAATGCGGCTTATATAACAAAGGCGAGAGTTCAGCTTATGCGTGATTTGGGAAGCATTATGTCCGCAAATTCAGCGTTTATTTTAAATCTTGGTCTTGAAACTTTGGCTCTTCGTATTGAGCGCCACAGCCAGAATGCTTTAGAGGTTGCAAAATTCCTTGAAAATAACGACAAAATTTCCTGGGTTAACTATCCCGGACTTGAAAGCAGTAAATATAAACCGCTCGCTGATAAGTATCTTCCTAAGGGTGCAAGCGGAGTTGTATCTTTTGGAATAAAAGGCGGCAAGGAAGCGGCTGTTAAGTTTATGGAC
>JAZRTD010000158.1:0-5552 GCA_045651845.1 Clostridia bacterium
TACGACTCCGTGCTTTAAAAAGCTTTACCGTTTATTCTCAAACGAAACGGGTATGGCGATTGCGGATGTTATAACACTTCCTGATGAGGTTATAGATGGGGACGAGTATGAAATCTTTGACCCAAATAATACATGGAAACGGAAGACGGTTACGAATTTTACAGCTAAAGAGCTTATGGTTAAGATTTTTGATAAGGGTGAATGTGTTTATGATTGCCCACCTCTTGATGAAATTAAGGAATACTGCAAGAGTGAAATTGAAAAAATCTGGGACGAAGTAAAGCGATTTGAAAACCCTCATATATACTATGTTGATTTATCTCAAAAGCTTTGGGATATCAGATATAAACTACTTTCACAACACAATAAAGGAGAGTTATGATGAAATCTACTGTTGAGTCCTACAACCTTGGTAAGCTTAGTGTCCTTACATTAAACGGCGGTGAAGAATTTGCCAAAAAGGTGGATTATTACCTTAAAAAGTTTAATGAAGATGCGGAACTTGACACTTTTTTAATTGAGTCAAATACGAACCGTTTTGGAACAGGCGAGGCAAAGGCGACGATTATGGAATCTGTGAGAAGTCACGATATCTATATTATTGCCGATGTTTTCAATTACGGCGTGAGCTATAAAATGTATGGTCAGACTGTCCCGATGAGCCCTGATGACCATTTTCAGGATTTGAAACGTCTTATTTCTGCAATCGGCGGAAAGGCAAAGCGTCTCACCGTTATTATGCCAATGCTTTATGAGGGCAGACAGCACAAGCGTACATCAAGAGAGTCGCTGGATTGTGCTATGGCGCTTACCGAGCTTGCAAATATGGGCGTTGAAAATATTATTACTTTTGATGCACACGATGCCCGTGTTCAAAGTGCTATTCCTCTCAGCGGTTTTGAAAATATCCAGCCTACATATCAGATGATTAAGGCGTGTATCAGATACGACAAAGATATAATTTTGGATAAGGAAAACACAATGATTGTATCTCCTGATGAGGGAGCAATGTCAAGATGTATGTACTATTCATCCGTACTTGGTATGAACCTTGGAACATTCTATAAAAGACGTGACTATTCAAAGGTTGTTAACGGAAAGAACCCGATTGTTGCCCACGAATTTTTGGGCACAGATATTGAGGGTAAAAATATAATTGTTGTTGATGATATGATTGCATCAGGCGATTCGATGATTGATGTTTCAAAGGAACTTAAAAAGCGTAAGGCAAATAAGGTTGTTATTTTTTCAACCTTTGGCCTTTTCACGGAAGGCTTTGATAAGTTTGATAAGGCTTATGAAGAGGGTCTTATTGATGCGGTGTTCACAACAAATCTTGTTTATGACAGACCTGGTCTTTTGGAAAAACCGTGGTACAAGCAGGTTGATATGACAAAGTATATTGCATTAATCATAAGTGAGCTTAATGCAGAGCGAAGCATAAGCACACTTTTAAATCCAATAGGAAGAATTGAAAAGGTTCTTGAAAAGTATAAAAACGAAGAATAATTTTGTGGTATAAATTAGCGGAGGGAAATTATGAGATGTTTGTTTTGCGGACATACGGAGAGCAAGGTTATTGATTCCCGCTCAACTGATGAGGGAACAACAATCAGACGCCGTCGTGAATGTTTAGAGTGCGGTAAAAGATTTACAACTTATGAAAAAATTGAAAGCATACCGATTATTGTTGTTAAAAAGGACGGAACAAGAGAAAGCTTTGACAGAGAGAAAATAATCAACGGAATACTCAGGGCTTGCGAAAAACGACCTGTTTCGCTTGACCAGGCGGAAAGTATTGTGGATGAAATTGAGGCAAAGCTTTATAATCTTTTAGAGAGAGAAGTATCCTCTGAAAAAATCGGCGAAATGGTTATGGAAAGACTTCAGAAGCTTGATGATATTGCCTATGTTCGTTTTGCATCGGTATACAGACAGTTTAAAGATATAAATTCTTTTATGGACGAGCTTGCTAAACTTATAAATAAGCCTTGACAAATTAAAGAATTTGTGGTAAAATCAATATGTAAGTTGAATATGACAGTTTGAAGTGAGGCGATTGCCTCACTTCTTTGTTTGAAATCCCCTTAAAGATAGGTGAAAGGAGAATAAGCAGATGTATTCAAAAACAGAGAAAATTGTTTTGGATATGGCAAGGCCTGTTGCGGAAAATAACGGGTGCTTTATATACGATGTTGAGTATGTAAAGGAAGGCGGAAACTGGTATCTGCGGATATATGCGGACCGTGAGGGTGGAATAACCCTTGATGAGTGCGAGGTTATAAGCCGAGAGATTAGCAGTATTCTTGATGAAAAAGATCCCATTTCCCAGAATTATTTTTTAGAAGTATCCTCTCCGGGAATTGAGAGAAAGCTCCGTCAGGAGGAGCATTTTGAAATGTATAAGGGCGAGATGGTTGACATAGGTCTTTATAAGGCGCAAAACGGCTCAAAAACACTCTGCGGTGAGCTTGTGGGACTAAATGGTGACGAGGTTGTTATTAAGGCAGAGGAAGAATTAAGAATTAAATTAAGTGAAACCACTTTTATAAGGCTTCATTTTGAATTTTAAAAGAAAGGTCAGTGATTAAGAAAATGAGTGCAGAATTATTTACACTTCTTGATGAAATCGAAAAGGAAAAAGGTATAAGCAAGGATGTTATTATTGACGCCCTTAACACAGCGTTTATCAGTGCGTATAAGAAAAATTACGGAGCGGTTTCCGATATTAATGTAAACATTGATGAAAAAACGGGCAAAATAAGCGTGTTTGCAAGAAAGAATGTTGTTGAAGAGGCTCTGGACAGAGAATGTGAAATCTCTGTTGAAGAAGCAAGAGAGATTAACCCAAATTATGAGGTTGGTGACGTTGTTGAAAGAGAAGTTACTCCTTCATCTTTCGGCAGAATTGCAGCCCAGACCGCAAGAAATGTTATTCTCCAGAGAATCCGTGAGGCTGAAAGAGAGAAGATGTTTGACCAGTTCTCTGACAGAACAAACGATATTATGACTGCGATGGTTAGAAAAATTGAAAAGCGTAATATTATGCTTGAGCTTGAAGAAACCGAATCTGTTTTAATGCCTAATGAACAGGTTAAGACAGACAGATATAAAATCGGTGAAAGATATAAGGTGTTTGTAATCGAAGTTGCAAACTCAGTTAAGGGACTCCATCTTGTTGTTTCCCGTTCACATCCGGGACTTGTAAGACGCCTCTTTGAGCTTGAAGTTCCTGAAATCAAGCAGGGTATTATCGAAATTAAGAGTCTTACCCGTGAACCGGGTTCAAGAAGCAAGATTGCAGTTTTGTCACACTCTCCCAATGTTGACCCTGTGGGAACCTGTATCGGTCCTAAAGGAATGAGAGTTCAGGCGATAATCGACGAGCTTCGTGGTGAGAAGATTGATATAATAAAATACAGTGATGACCCGGCAGAATATGTAAGTCAGGCGCTTAGCCCTGCAAAGGTTACATCAATCCGTGTTGATGAAGAAAATAAGACCTGTTATGCAGTTGTTCCTGAAGACCAGTTATCTCTTGCAATCGGCAAGGAAGGTCAGAACGCAAGACTTGCAGCAAGACTTACAGGTTGGAAGATAGACCTTAAAGCTGAATAAGGGGGAGAGAAATATGAATTCTCTTCGTATGTGCATCTCCTGCCGTGAAATGATTTCAAAGGAAAAGCTTTTTAGAATTGTTAAAATTAAAGGCGAGGAGCCGAAAATTGATTTAAGCTTTAAAGCACAGGGCAGAGGAGCGTACATTTGCAAAAACGAAACCTGCATAGACAATGCGCGGAAAAGAAAGGCTTTAGAGAGGGCGTTTCGAGGGCAGATTAGCCAGGAAGTTTATGAAAAACTGGGAGATATTATAAATGAATGAAGCGTTGATGAGGATAATCGGTCTTGCAACAAGAGCCGGCAAAATTGAGGTCGGTGAGGGCAAAATTGAGGATCGCATAAAAAATAAGAAGTCAAAGCTTGTTATTGTATCTCTTGATGCGTCGGATAACACGGCTCGTAAATTTGAAAATCTGTGCATAGGAAACAATATCCCAATGATAAGAGCAGGTGAGCGTGATGTTCTCGGCAAATATACCGGTCGGGAATTTGCGGTTGTTTTAACTGTTTCAGACGAGGGTTTTGCAAACAGAATAAAAGAACTGGCGAGTAACATAAAAAATATATAGAAAGTGGGCGGTAATATGGCAAAAGTAAAAGCTTATGAACTTTCAAAAAGTTTAGGAATCCCCAGCAAGGAATTAGTTCAGGTGCTTCACGATTATAAAATATCAGACAAAAGTCACATGAGCACTCTTGAAGATAAAGAACTTAACATAATTTTTGAGTATGTTACACAGAAAAATCAGGCGGAAGATCTTACGATAATTTTCCCTAAAAAGGAAGAAAAAGCTCCGAAGCCAAAGTATGAGAAAAAGGCTAAAAAGAGAGATGACGGAGAGGTTATCGAGATTGAAATTCCTGATGTGAGCGAGGAAGTTATTCCTGCAAGAAAGGTCAGAGTCGTTGACACAAGAGCAAATGCAGTTGACCTTGACCATCTTGATACAGAAAAGCTTGAAGAGCTTATCCCTGAAAATGTTAAAAATGAAGGGGCTAAAAAGCAGAAAATTAAGAATAATAAGAAAAACCTTAAATCCAATAAAGACAGAAATCAGGACGATATGAGCCAGGTTGTCAAAAAGGAGAAAAAAGAGGTTATTGAAGTTATGGTTCCCGATGAAATCACAGTCGGCGAGCTTGCAGACAGAATGAAGAAGCCTGCAACTGAAATTATTAAAAAGCTTATGCTTCTGGGCATTATGGCATCCGTTAATGAGGTTATAGACTTTGATACTGCAACACTCGTTGTTGAGGATTTTGGCGGAACAATCGAAAAAGAAATAATTGTGACAGAAGAGGATAAACTATTTAATGATGTGGAGGATTCTCCTGAATCATTAAAACCCCGTTCACCGGTTGTTGTTGTTATGGGACACGTTGACCACGGTAAAACATCTCTTCTTGATGCAATCAGAAATACCAATGTAACTTCGGGCGAATTTGGCGGAATTACACAGCATATCGGCGCTTACCCTGTAAGAGTAAATGATAAAAAGATAACATTCTTAGATACTCCCGGACACGAAGCGTTTACTGCTATGCGTGCAAGAGGTGCGCTGGTTACAGATATTGCAATTTTGGTTGTTGCAGCCGATGACGGTATTATGCCTCAGACAATTGAAGCTATAAACCACGCAAAAGCTGCAAACGTTTCAATAATTGTTGCTATTAACAAGATTGATAAAGAGGGCGCAAACCCTGAAAGAGTTAAGCAGGAGCTTACAGAACACGGTCTTGTTCCTGAGGAATGGGGCGGTGACACAATCTGTGTTCCGATTTCCGCAAAGCAGAATCAGAATATAGATACTCTTCTTGATATGGTTTTACTTGTTGCTGAAATGAAAGAGCTTAAGGCCAACCCTGACCGCTTGGCAAAAGGAACAGTTATCGAGGCAAGACTTGATAAGGGCAGAGGTGTTATTGCAAGT
>JAZRTD010000159.1:0-1728 GCA_045651845.1 Clostridia bacterium
CAGATATTGGCAATACCAAACACCTTTTTAAGCGACGCCAGAGTTTCCTCCATATTAGCCTCGCCCTGTGGCTCAACATAGATGGTGGACTGTGCCGCAAAAACATTGAAAGTTCCTATTTTTTTAAGGCGAGCCTTAATATTATCAAGGAGCTTTTTCTCAAAAACAGGCTTGTTAAGCCCTTTTAATGCAAGCTCTCCGTATTTTAAAAGAAATAAATCCGTTTTCATAAGTTTCTTCCTCTCGATTATTTTCGCATAAGCATTCTGACTCTGCTTACTATTTTTATAAGTGCTGTAACCGTATAATCAATTTCTTCCTCTGTTGTAAACTCCGACACGCTAAAACGGAGGGTTCCGTCAATCAGCTTTCTGTCAAGCCCCATAGCGGTTAAAACATAGCTGGGGCCTTTCTTATGGCTTGAACAGGCAGACCCTGACGAAACATATATCCCTTCTGTTTCAAGAGAATGAAGAAGAACTTCAGACTTTGTTCCGTTAAATGAAACGCTTAAAATATGGGGTGCGCAATTTTTCGGAGTATTGATTTTAACATCTTGTATATTCTTCTCAATCCCTGACTTTAGTCTTTCTATAAGGTATCTCATTCTCTGTTCTTTTTCAGAAATATTATTCCGGCTCAAATCCGCCGCAATTCCAAATCCGTATATTCCGTGAACATTTTCCGTTCCGGGGCGCAAATTACTTTGCTGTCCGCCCCCGAAAACTATTGGTGCAATTTTTGTTCCGCTTTTTATATAAAGGGCACCCACGCCTTTAGGGCCATGAATTTTATGAGAGCTTAAGGATATTAAATCCGCCCCCGTTTTTCCAGCTGTAAACGGGAATTTCCCATAAGCCTGAACTGCGTCAATATGGAAAACCCCTCTGGGATTTTTACTTTTATAAATTCTTCCCATTTCGCTGACAGGCTGAACCGCCCCTGTTTCGTTATTCACATACATAGCGGTGACTAAAACTGTATCGGGCCTTACCATTTTGGAAAAGGCGTTAAGGTCGGCTATTCCGTCTTTTGAAACGGGGATTTTTTCTATTTTATATCCTCTTTCCGCAAGATATTCAAGGGTACTCATCACCGCAGGATGCTCCACCGCCGTTGTCAGAATGTGATTTCCGCGATTTACTTTAACCGTTCCGCGTATAGCAAAGTTATCCGCTTCCGTTCCTCCCGATGTGAAAAAGATTTCATTCGGACTTACCTTAAGGGTTTCAGCTATGGTTTCCTTTGAGTATTTTAAAAGCTTTTCCGCCTCCATCCCTTTTCTGTGAAGAGATGAGGGATTGCCGTATACATCACTCATAGCAACGCTCATTTTCCTCACGCACTCGTCATACATTTTCGTCGTCGCACTGTTGTCAAGATATATCTCCACGGGCTTTCGCCTCCTTTCTTTTTTGCATAAAACAAAATCTCAGTCCACACTCTATAATATGCTAAAATTTTCCGTATGCCACCAAAAATCGACATCTATTAAGAAATAGCTTCTCCGTACGGAGAAGCTATATATTAGCTAACTTCACTTTTTCGCTTTATAACCTTTATTGGGATTTTAACATCCTTAAACGGCTCAACTCTTCCGCCTCGTTTTAATTCGCCGACAGATTCATTAGCTCCGTTTTCCTTGTAGCCAAGCTTAATTTCTATATCAGAAAGCTCCCTTTCAAACATCTGGATTGCATCAAGAGAATTTCTTCTAAGCTCCAAAAC
>JAZRTD010000160.1:0-1784 GCA_045651845.1 Clostridia bacterium
GCAAAGGGTGAATGAAAAAAGCATAAGTATTACGGCAACTAAAAATTTTTTCATATATTTTTTCTCCTTTTAAAAAGAAGTACTAAGCTTATTGTCAGCAAAACAAGAGGAAAAAGAACAAAGAGTCCGTTTGTGCTTAAATTTAAGGCGGTTTCGCGGTTTACGACAATAATGGATAGAAACAGTGTCAAAAGTCCGAGGGGATAAGAAAGAGGTCTTATTTTCGGAAGAGAAAACACCTGTTTTGCAGAATAGGAAATTATTGCAAAATTCAGGGCAAGGGATAAAATTCCGCATCCCGATACGGCATACATAAAATATCCGTCAATTCTCTGGAAAAACCGTCCCGCGGAAAAAAGCTTGACAAGCTGAAGAAACGGATGGGATATTGTGAGGGACACAGTATAAGGGGTTAAGAGGGTGAAAACCGTTATTATAGCCGTGTTTATGATAATCCCTGTACCAAGAGAAAACAGGGCAGTCTTTTTAAAGTTAGTTTCTCTGTTGCAAAAAGGAAGCAACATAAAAAGAATAACAGTGTCTCCGTAAAGTCCCAAAGACAGCAGAGCGGTTGAAAGGGTCTGCGAAACTCCGTAGCCTAAAAAGGGAAATAGGTTACTGAAATCTCCGTACCCGGAGGAGGAGATTAGTATCGGCAAGGTAAGAACTACGGAGAGCGGAATTATAATTGAGTGAAGACGGCTCACGGCGTCAAAACCCTGTGCACAGCATAAAACAACTGCAGAAAGAATTATGACCATTATATAGGATAGCGGTGCGGTCGGGAAAGAAACTGCCTTTATAAGCTCTCCCGTAAGTCGAAGAGTTGAGGCGGAGGAAAAGAGCAAATATGCGAAAAGGAGCAGGAATAACGGCAATCTTAATCTAAAAGGCGTAAGATAAATCACGCTTTTTGCTCCCTTTTTTTCGCATAATGTCAGCAAAAGAAATATTATCAGAAAAACAAGTATTCCTGATAAAAGTGCGGAAATCGGAGCGGAGGAGCCTGCGTTTTGCGGAAACAGACTTGCATAGCCAGTAAAAATTTTATAGGTTGAAATGTTAAGCACAATGAAGAAAAGTTCAAAGGGCTTTAAAAAGTATTTTTTCTTCAATTGTTTTCCTCCCTTTCTGTCGCCCATTTTCGGCTTATATGAGGTTGCTTGCGAGGGTTTTGCGGTTTAAGATTTTGCGGTCTGTGTTCCCGTTTCCATATAGGGGAAACCAGTATGGATTTAAAGAGTCCGTGCTTTTTTCTGGGAGTTATTGGTGAAAGGTATGGAACTCCCACAGATGTCCTTGAGGCTAATGCGGAAAGGCTTACACAAAGTCCTGCGGCGAGGCCTAAAAAACCAGCAATTCCGCCTAAAATTATAAACACAAACCTCATAGCAGAAATGGCTCTTGATAAGGAAACTGATGGGGTTGCAAATGCCCCAAGCCCTGCAACAGAAACGACAATAATTAAAATGGGACTGACAAGGTTTGCCGAAACTGCAGCCTGACCTAATATAAGTCCGCCCACAATCCCGATTGTTGAGCCGATTGGATTGGGAATTCGGACAGATGCTTCTTTTATAAGCTCGAAGGCAAATTCCATTAAAAGCAGTTCGGTTATAATCGGAAATGGAACAATTTCCCGAGTTGCCTCAATGGCGAAGAGTAAATCAGTTGGGATTGACTCGTGATGGTAAAGGGAAATAGCAACAAATGTTCCGGGGAGAAGCAGAGAAATGAGTATTCCAAGAATTCTTATGATTTTCATAAAGTTTGCTTCTTGGGTG
>JAZRTD010000161.1:0-3990 GCA_045651845.1 Clostridia bacterium
GAAACAATATTTGCAACCACAATCTCATACCCTCCGCCTATTTTTCTGCGAAGCTCATCCTCAGAAGTTATATCCCCTGCATAACCCTTCATTTTATTTTTATCCAGTTTATTAAGCATAAGATTTGAAAAAGCCACCTCAACAGCCTTCTCATCAATATCAACCGCAACAGCATTTTCAGCACCCAAAAGCAAGGCAATAACCGATAAAATACCTGAACCGCAGCCTAAATCAAGTATCCTGTCGCCTTTTTTCACCGCCTTTTCAATTTCTTCAATACACATCTGCGTACTTTCGTGAGACCCTGTTCCAAAGCTCATTCCCGGATTAATTGTGAAAACAACCCTGTTTTCGGGATTTTCGACATTTTCCTGTTCCCACTCCGGAACAATCAAAACTTTTTCACCAATGGGAAGGGGATGAAAATACTTCTTCCAGTTTTCCGACCAGTCCTCATCCTTAACATTGACAGTAACAACCTCAAGGCTTCCGTATTCGCCGCTTACATCCGCTTTTTTGAGACTTATCATCGCGCTTTTAATAAGCGCCAGATTTTCCGCCCCTGCCGCGTCATCGCTCAAATAAAATGTTACAGATGACTCTGCCTCTTTAAGCTTTTCAAGCTCTTCATCAACATAGTCCCAGTATTTTCTGTTATTTTCAAGGAACTGGGCAAAGTCATCCTTATCGCTTATGATGATTCCGCTTATGCCCATATCATAAAGAACACCCGAAAGGGGTTCAATACCCTCTGCCGTTGTTGTTATTTTAACCTCAATCCATTCCATAGTATTCCCTCTTTTTCTTTAAACCGAAAATTCCGTCATAATTTTTTATGACGGATTTTCGCTATTTGAAAATATCTTTAACTGTATCAAAAAAAGTCTTCTTTTTATTATACTTCATCGTTCCGACGCTTTCGCCAAACTTAATAAGTAAATCCTTTTGCTCCTTGTTAAGACCTTTCGGGGTCTCAACAACAATCGTAACATACATATCGCCTCTCGCCCCGCCGCCGTAAAGCTTTGGAACGCCTCTGCCTCTTAGACGGAAAACTGTCCCCGATTGTGTTCCCTCAGGAATGTTATATGCAACCTTTTCATCAATGGTCGGAACTTCTATCTCTCCGCCCAACGCCGCCTCAACAAATGTTACAGGAAATTCGCAAAGGATATCAAAACCCTGTCTTGTGAAAATTCTATGATTTTTCACGGAAACGGTAATCAAAAGGTCGCCGTTTGGGCCTCCGTTCTTGCCCGCATTCCCCTGTTCTCTGACAGGAAGCGTCTGTCCGTCGTTGATACCTGCAGGAATTTTAACTTTAACCTTTACAGTTTTCAAGGTTTCGCCCTTTCCGTTACAAGTCGGACACGGAGAAGTTATAACCTTACCCGTTCCACCGCACTTACTGCACGGACGAACGCTTTGCATCTGCCCAAACATAGTATTCTGAACAGTTCTGACCTGACCCGTTCCGCCGCAGGCTCCGCACTTTGCAGGACTGCTGCCCTTTGCCGCACCGCTTCCGTGACACTCCGAACATTTTTCACGGCGCCTTACGCTAACCTCAATCTCCTTGCCGAAGCACGCCTCTTCAAAGGAAAGCTCAACTCTTATATGGACGTCATCCCCCTGTTTCGGAGCATTTGGATTTCGCCTTGAGCTTCCGCCAAAGCCGCCGCCAAACATATCGAATATGTCTTCAAAACCGCCGCCATAGCCTCCGCCTCCGCCAAATCCTGCGTTGGGGTCAACTCCCGCGTGACCGAATTGGTCATATCTCTGGCGTTTCTGGTCGTCACTCAAAACCTCATAAGCCTCTGACGCCTCTTTAAACTTTGCCTCTGCCTCTTTGGCTTTGTCCCCCGGATTCAGGTCAGGATGATATTTTTTCGCAAGCTTTCTGTATGCCTTTTTAAGTTCATCGGCGCTGGCACCTCTGTCTACGCCAAGCACCTCATAATAATCTCTTTTTTCTGCCACTAATTTCACCCACCAAATTATCAGCGTGTCGTTTTATCGGCACGCTGATATGTGTTATATTATTTATTATCCTCGTCAACAACTGTGTATTCAGCATCAACAACATTGTCATCCCCACCTGCTGGGTTTTCCCCTGAAGCTTGCTGAGCCTGTTGAGCCTGTTCATAAAGCTTTTGTGAAATACCATAGAACTTCTGTGTAACTGCATCAAGCTGAGTTTTAACAGCTTCTGTATCGAAATCATCAGTTTTAATCATTTCCTTAAGCTTATCAACCTCTGCCACGATACCGCTCTTTTCTTCCTCAGTAACCTTATCACCAAGCTCATTCAAAGTCTTTTCTGTCTGGTAAATCATATTGTCGGCTGTATTCTTAACTTCAACCTTTTCTTTGTTCTTCTTATCTTCAGCCGCAAACTGTTCTGCTTCCTTAACCGCCTTTTCGATGTCTTCATCAGAAAGATTTGTGCTTGATGTTATTGTAACATCCTGTGAATTACCTGTTCCCAAATCTTTTGCAGTTACATGAACAATGCCGTTTGCGTCGATATCAAATGTAACTTCAATCTGCGGAACACCGCGTGGTGCCGGCGGAATATTGTTAAGACTGAATCTGCCGAGAGTTTTATTATATGCCGCCATTTCACGCTCACCCTGGAGAACATGAACCTCAACACTTGTCTGGCTGTCAGCCGCAGTTGAGAATATCTGGCTCTTATTTGTTGGGATTGTTGTGTTTCTGTCAATAATCTTTGTGAACACTCCGCCCATTGTTTCGATACCGAGAGAAAGCGGGGTTACATCAAGAAGAACCAAATCTTCAACTTCACCTGTCAAAACACCGCCCTGGATACAAGCGCCGAGAGCAACACATTCGTCAGGGTTAATACCCTTATGTGCCTCTTTACCGATAAGCTTTGCAACTGCATCCTGAACAGCAGGAATTCTTGAAGAACCGCCAACGAGCAATACCTTATCAATTTCGCTTACGCTAACGCCTGCATCTGCTATGGCTTTCTTTGTGGGGATGAGTGTATTTTCAACCAAATCAGCTGTAAGTTCGTCAAACTTCTGTCTTGTTATTGTTATATCAAGGTGCTTTGGACCTGTTGCATCTGCTGTGATAAACGGAAGATTTACATTTGATGTCATAACACCTGAAAGCTCGATTTTAGCCTTTTCTGCCGCTTCCTTAAGTCTCTGAAGCGCCATCTTATCCTGCTTTAAGTCAATTCCGTTTTCCTTTTTGAATTCTTCTGCAAGGTAATCTATAAGTTTCTGATCAAAGTCGTCACCGCCAAGACGGTTGTTTCCGTTTGTTGCCAAAACTTCAAATACGCCGTCGCCGATTTCAAGAATGGATACGTCAAATGTGCCCCCGCCAAGGTCATAAACCATAATTTTTTGGTCTGTGTCCTTGTCAAGTCCGTAAGCCAAAGCTGCAGCTGTTGGCTCGTTGATAATTCTCTTAACCTCAAGACCTGCAATTTTACCTGCGTCCTTTGTTGCCTGACGCTGTGCATCGCTGAAATATGCAGGAACCGTGATAACCGCCTCAGTAACTGTTTCACCAAGATAGCTTTCAGCGTCCGCCTTAAGCTTTTGAAGAATCATTGCAGAAATTTCCTGCGGTGTGTATTTTTTATCGTCAATATCAACCTTGTAATCACTGCCCATTTCTCTCTTTATTGAGATAATTGTTCTGTCAGGGTTTGTTATTGCCTGTCTTTTAGCAACCTGACCAACCAATCTTTCGCCTGTCTTTGTGAAAGCAACAACTGACGGAGTCGTTCTCGCTCCTTCAGGATTTGCAATAACAGTAGGCTCTCCGCCTTCCATAACTGCAACACATGAGTTTGTTGTTCCTAAGTCAATTCCTATAATCTTTCCCATAATTAAAAATCCTTTCTATAATAAAAATAATAATAAACTAATTTGAAACCTTAAGCATTGAATGGCGGACCACTTTATTTTCCTTATACATATAGCGCTTCATAAACTCTTCGCT
>JAZRTD010000162.1:0-2314 GCA_045651845.1 Clostridia bacterium
AATCCGTCAAAATATGACCCTATAAGAAATCCAAAAAATAACAAAGCCAAGCAGGAAATAGTCCTTAAAAAGATGCTTGAGCTTGGATATATAGACGAAAAAGAACATAAAGAAGCGGTTGAATTTGAGCTTAAATTCAAGAAACAGGCAACGGATAACTCTAAAGTCAGGGTTAATGAGTATTTTGTTGAGCATATTGTTGAAAGCATAACCGATGAATTTGTTGCAATGGGTTATAGCCGTGAGCTTGCAATCCGTAAGGCGATGCTTGGCGGACTCAAGATTATAACCACTGTTGACCCAAAGGTTCAATCAGCAATCAATGAGGTATATTCCGATCCGGAAGCCTGTGCACAGATTTTCGGATTTAACCCCGATGCGGAAAATACGCCTCAGTCAGCCATAGTTATTCTTGCTCCTGACGGAGGGATTAGAGGTCTTTACGGCGGACTTGGCGTAAAGTCGGGAAACCTTATTCTTGACAGAACAACTGTTCCCCGACAGCCGGGGTCATCAATCAAACCCATTTCGGTTTATGCCCCTGCAATTGAGGCAGGCATAATAAATGCATCAACAGTATACGAAGATGCTCCTGTTGATTTTAACGGGTGGTCGCCTAAAAACTCCTATCAAGACATTGGTGATAAAACTGTTCAGGTGGCTGTTCAGAGGTCATCAAACCGAATTGCCGCACAGGTGCTCCGTGATTTGGGAGTTGATGAATCCTTTGAGCATTTAAGGGACAACCTTTCAATAAGTTCACTTTCGGATAATGACAGAAATCTGCCCTCATTGTCTCTTGGCGGAATGTTTAAGGGGATTTCCCCTCTTGAAATGACAGCTGCTTATGCGCCGTTCATAAACGGCGGTGTTTATACGAAACCATATATTTATACAAAAGTGTATGATAAATCGGGAAGCGTTATTCTTGAAAACAGAGTAAGGAATAATGAGGCTTTAAGTCCGCAAACGGCTTATATAATGACCCAGCTTTTAAGACGGGTTGTTACAAGCGGAACAGGAACACTGGCAAATCTTCCAAGCGGAGTTTTTGCAGCCGGCAAAACGGGAACAACAGACGATAATAAAGATAAATGGTTTGTTGGATTTACTCCGAATTATGTATGCGGTATTTGGCACGGATACGACAAAAACCTGGTTGTTGGCTCTCATACCACAGGAAGCCAGATTGCTTTCAGCAGAATTATGAACAAGATTCACTCAAACACATCTCTTGCATCTATTTCTGCCCCAAGTGATATAGCTATGCTTTCTGTATGTTCTGAGTCAGGCTGTCTTGCGGCGGAGGGCTGTCCGGCTATATCTTTGCCGTTTACAGCGGATAACAAGCCGTCAGACTATTGCTGGCACGAGGAAGAAGAATTGGTTGATGATAACGGAAATGCTATTGTTGACCTTGATGCAGAGGAAACCAATGAAGAGGAACCTGCTGCATAATGATTTGAAATTTATTAATAAAAATTTATATAATTTTGGGGAGATAGTTTTATTATGAAAAAATTGTTTGCATTGTTATTGGTTGTTGTTTGCGCATTGTCGATGGTCTCCTGCGATGACGGCGAAGCTTTGGCAACGGAAACTATGGACGGCTTTATGAATGCTCTGGTTACTTTTGACGCGGATGCTATGGCAAGCTATCTTGATGACCCCCAGGCTGTTCCAGAGGCAATTAAAAATCTGGATATTGATGTTCTTATGTCAACTGTACCTGAAGAACAGCAGGTATATAAGGATTACTACGCAAAGATTGTTGATGCTACGATTAAGAAAATGTCAAGCATTACGGGTTACGAAATCAAAGATGTCGCATCTGACGAAGACGGATTTGTATACACAATCGCCGTTAATGAGGTTCAGGATACAAATGTTATAGATACAGCATTTTCAGAGGACACTATGAATAACGTGATTACCACACTTGTCGAAAAAGGAGAAATCACAGAAACAACAACAGAAGAAGAGCTTATGGATATGATTTTTGATGAGCTGGTAGTTATGATTAATGATTTAGAGCTTAAAACATCTGCGGTTGACAAAGCATTTTATGTGTATGAAAAAGACGGCAAATGGGTAGTAAATGCAAAAAAGAGCAACATAAAACCAAATTAATTCAATAAAAAACAGACAGCGTATGCTGTCTGTTTTTTATTTTATATATTCAAGATAGTCAGATTCGCTGGCGAATAACATATATTCATTTTCAACCAGTCCCATATACCCCTCATTTGTTGGATAACCTTTCATCCTTCTTCCTCCTTATGCGGCGTGTGCCTGTCTGATTGCAACGGCTTTG
>JAZRTD010000163.1:0-1070 GCA_045651845.1 Clostridia bacterium
GCATAATAAGCACCACGCTGGGTCCAATGATGGTCCGTTCTGAAATATATTCCTTCGTTTGCGTGGGCATAAAGAGGCTTGATTGCATTAACGGGGATAATCCTTTGTGAAAGATTTTCATAAATCTTTTTTATCCCTACAGTCTGGTTGGTATAAACCTCCGAAGTGCCGTAGAACTCAGAAGAGCTTGGAACAACAATATTAAAAATGTTCACATTGTCAGGCAAAACTTCGCCGAATTTATTGACAATGGCAGCATAATAGGTTGCGGCATCGTCGGGGATTAAAACGCGCTCCATCGCAAAATTACCGTTTAAATAGACCCCGTTATAAGCCGTGGCTGACCCCGAAAGACGGTGGTTATCGCCGACAACGGTATCTTTAAGCAAATCCCGTTTGCCATAGCCTATTTCCTTGATTTCCCCCTCGGTTTTGACAGTTGCGTCTGTAAGATGGATAAACATATCCAGAGGGATATAGAAAATTCCGTTATATATAATGGTTTTATTTTTTGATGTGTATTTTTCTGTGCCTTTCCATAAGGTATCTGAATTTGTTACAATATATGATGTCACATTGTTTTTGATTGCAATAACGGATTTAATATCGTCTTTCCAGCCAAGCTTAAAGCCTAAAGCAACTAAAGGCTTGTCAGATGCAATATATATGCAATCGTTTATTTTGAGAATTTCCCCGTCAATGGCAACATCCTCGCCGTTAACTGTGGCAATTTTCTCTCCGCCCTTTAAAATAACCGTGTCGCCCAGAGCCTCGCAAATATCATTCCACATAAAGATGCAAACGGAAAGGGCAATGATTATTATAAGTGACGAAACTAATGCCGTGATTTTAAACTTTGTCATAACTGTTCCCCGATTTCAGTATAGAATTTTTCATAGGTATTTTTAGCAAAATACGGAGCTAAAAGTGGCTCAAAAATTACCCCGTTTTCGATTTTCATTTCAGGATATTTAAGAGTCAGGGCAATTGCCTCTCTGATAAATCCAACGGCAAGGTTGGATGCATCAATAAAGCTGTAACCCTTTAAAAGCGCCCCCGTCAGTGCACTG
>JAZRTD010000164.1:0-4575 GCA_045651845.1 Clostridia bacterium
GAATAAAAAGCTTTCATTTGATGTGTCGGAATTTTCGTATAATAACTATAAAATTAAAGAAAAAGGAACGCTTAAATACAAAGGAACTAAAATTATAAGTTTCCAATAATTTTTTGATCCTGACTTGACACGAGTCTATAAAGGTTGTCGAAATTTGACGAAAGGAATGATTGAATGAAAAGCCTATGCATAGGTTTTGTTATATTTATATTGCTTATTTGTGCATTGGTAATACCACGAAGTAATGTGAAAAACGCAGATGTAGTTATTTCTGATGATTATTCTACTATTACATATAACGACAATGTGTATGTGCCGATACAATTTGAAAAATTTCCTGTTGAAATAATGGATATACAAACAACTGTTGCCAGTGATATGATTAAGGCAACGGTAGAAAATGAGAATTATTTTCTTGATAAATTCTTTTTCACAAATTATATTGCCGTTAAAGAATTTAATGGAGAAACATTCATTTACTTACACACAGATTATGATGTAAACGAAAGTGATTTTTATTGTTCAAAGACATATAAAGAAAGAATGTTAAAATAATATTTCTTGTCCTATCTTTACACAAGCCTGATGCTAAAACGGCTTGCATCTAAACCGTCTGTCCCACATGCAATAAATTTAGCCACATTTCAATGAGGTTTTATTATGAGAAAAATTGAGATAAATAAAAATGATGCAGGTCAGAGAGTTGATAAGTTTCTGACCAAATATTTTAAACAGCTCCCCCAGAGTATGATTTATAAATGGCTTCGGAAAAAGAAAATCCGTCTTAACGGCAAGCATCCCAAAAACGAAGATTTTATAAATGAGGGTGACATTTTTGAGATTTATGTTAACGACGAATTCTTTCCCGCAGAAAAAGAACTCCCTCAATGGGTTAATCTTGTGCAAGATATAGATGTTGTATATGAAGATGAAAATATTTTAGTGTGTGACAAGCCGTCGGGCGTGCTTGCCCACGACGGGGAAAATAGCCTTATAAATATGATTTTGTCCTATTTATACAGAAAAGGCGAGTATGACCCGCTTAAGGAAAACACCTTTGCCCCCGCCCTTTGCCACAGGATTGACCGAAACACATCGGGGCTGGTTATTGCGGCAAAGAACGCTAAAGCTCTGCGGTTTATTAACGAAAAAATCAGACTTCGGGAAATACGGAAATTTTATTTCCTCAAAACCGACTCTCCGCCACCTCAATTAAGCGGAGAAATCAAAGGCTACATCAAAAAGGATTCTGACACTAACAAAGTCACATTTTCCGATAAGGAATTTGAGGGCAGTCAGCTTGCCATAACCCGATACAAAGCCGTTGACGGCGGTATTGAGGCCGAGCTTTTGACAGGGCGGACTCACCAGATAAGAGCCTCCTTTGCCCATATCGGCTGTCCCATTTCGGGAGATGTTAAATATGGGGCAAAGAAAAACGGAAAATCGGATTATCAAGAGCTTCGGGCAAGAAAATTGATTTTTGATTTTAAGGACTGCGGTGATTTCGGGTATTTAAACGGAAAAACTATTGAGATTAAATAGCCTAAAACTTAGGCAGAAAGGGAAAAGCTATGGAATTTACTCCTTCGCAAAAAGAGGCAATAACCTTTGGCGGTGAAAATATACTTCTTTCAGCGGCGGCAGGCAGCGGAAAAACCGCTGTTTTAGTTCAGCGTGTCATTGAAAAAATTCTGGATGAAGAAAATCCCGTTTCCATAAACGAATTGCTTATTCTGACCTACACAGAAGCGGCGGCGGCAGAAATGCGGCGAAAAATCGCAAAGGCAATAAATGCGGAATTTTCCAAAAACCCCACGAGCGAGCATCTTAAAAAGCAGAAAATTCTGATTAATAGTGCAAATATTTCGACCATTCACTCTTTCTGTCTGGAAGTCATAAAAGCTAATATAAACCATACGGATATTCCTATTGATTTTTCAATTGTTTCACCCATTGAAAACAGAATTATGATGGAAAATGCCCTTGATGAAGTTATGTCTTTGTTTTATGAAAATATGGACAGGGTCCCGTCCTTTAAGGAGCTTGTTTTAAGCTATGGTGCGGACAAAAGCGACAGAAATCTCCGCGAGATTATTCTAAAGCTTATAACCTTTGCAAGCAGTATGGCACACCCCATAAAATGGCTTAACGATGCGGTTTTAGCGTATCGGGCAGAGGATTTTTATTCATCTGTCTGGCACGACCGCCTATTTGACTACTCCAAAAAAGTTATAACGGACATAGTAGAGATTTACGGGGAAATTCTTAAAATGATTGAGGATAATCTTCCTGCAGACCATCCCTATAAGCTTTTCTTCACAAACGAAATGGAAGAAATCACCGACATTGCTGAGGAAATTTTTAATAGAGATTTTGATAAAACAAGAGAGAAAATTCTTGATTTTGACTTTTTAAGTCTGCCCAGAAAACAGACAAAGGAGCCAAACGAAAAAATAGCTCAGGAAAACATCAAGGCTTTTCGTAATCTTGCGAAAGATATGGAAAAAGATTTGAAAAGTTTCTTCATATCAGATGCGAAACAGATATTTTTTCAGCTTAAAGCAAATGAGGCTCAGCTTCGCACCCTTAAAAACATTGCAATAATGACTATGCGTGCACACAAAAAAGCCAAAAGAATGGCGGGATATCTTGATTTTAACGATTTGGAGCACGAGGTTATAAATCTTCTTGAAAGTACCGCCTCAACTCCATCTGCCGTTGCCCTTTCTCTTCAGAAAAAGTTTAAGGAAATTCTGGTTGACGAATATCAGGATACTAATAATGCTCAGGACAGAATTTTCTATCTGGCATCAAGAAATAATTCAAATATTTTTACGGTTGGGGATGTTAAGCAGTGTATTTATAAATTCAGGAACGCCGTTCCTGAAATATTTTCCGAGAAAAGCAGGAGCTACAAAGAAAATCACGGCGGTCATCTTATAACCCTTGCAAAAAATTTCCGAAGCAGACAGGAAATTCTTGACCTTACCAACTTTGTATTTGAGAAAATAATGACGGAAAAAAGTTGCGGAATTAACTACAGCAAGGAAGAACGGCTTGAATTCGGGGCAGAATATTATGCTCCCCCCGAGAGAGAAGACGAGTTCATTCCCGAATTTAATATTATTGATGCAAGAGAAGCGGATGATACCTCGACCGCAGAGGCTATGGCAGTTGCAAAAAGAATAAAATCAATGGTATCGGGCAAGGAGATGCTTATAACCGACCCTAAAACAGGTATGCGCCGTGATGTTAAATATTCGGATATTGTTATTCTTATGCGAAACACAAAATCCACCGCGGGAATTTTTGAAAAGGCACTTTCCTCGGAGGGTATTCCCGTATACAGCGACACGGGGCAAAGCTATTTGACTTCCGTTGAGGTGCAAACCGTTTTGTCCTATTTACAAATTATAGATAACCCCTATCAGGACATTCCGCTGATTGCGGTTATGCGGTCGCCTATGTGGCGTTTCACTCCTGATATGCTTGCAAAAATCAGGAGTAGTGCAAGCCGGCGTCTTTCATTTTATGATGCAGTTTTAGCCTCTGCAAAAAACGGAGATGTATCTTGCACAAGATTTATTGACGAGCTGGAAAATTTAAGAAATCAAACGGAATATTCAAGTGTTTCCGACCTTGTTCTCCTTATTTTGAATAAATACAATTACCGCGAAATAGTTTTAGGCGAAGAGAACGGACAAGTTAAGGCAGAAAATCTTCGTCTGCTTTTTGAGAGGGCGGCGGAATATGATAAAACTCCAAACAGCAGTCTTATGGGATTTATGATTTACATACAAACCATTATGGATGCCGATCAGGATTTGACCCCTGCAAAGCTTGACGGGGAATCTTCGGACTCTGTGAAAATACTAAGCATCCACAAGTCAAAGGGTCTGGAATACCCCGTTGTTATCCTCGCAAATGTTTTTACCAGATTTAATACTGACGACACTTCAAAAAGTATTCTTTGGCACAAGGATTTCGGCTTTGGCTTACCATACACCGACACAGCCAAGCGAATTAAATATCCGTCAATCTCTCATAAGCTCATTTCAAAGACACTAAAGCTGGAACTTATGGCGGAGGAAATGCGTATTCTTTATGTTGCAATGACCCGTGCGAAAGAAAAACTGATTATATCTGCAGTCATCAAAAAAGCAACTTCTTCCTGGGCAAGTCCTTATCTTGCGCAAGATAGAATTTTAAATGCGGGAATAATGAAGGCAAGTGCTATTGGGGACTGGATTTCCTATGCCCTTGCAAGGCACTTTGGAGCCGAAGAATTATGCAAGGAGCATAAGCTTTGCTATAACCTGACAGAAGGGGATAAATCTCTTGTTAAGGTCTGCCTCACATCTTCTACGGAGGAGAGCGTTGAGAATGCTGAAACAGAGGAAACAGGCATTAAAACCGAAGAAAAACTTGATGAAAATATTTTGGAAAAGCTTAAAAATCAGCACAGAGAGGATACCGCTCTTCCTGTCAAAATGTCCGTTAGTGAGGCAAAACGGAGGCAGAGCGAAGAGGAGATATATACCCCGCATATCTTCACGGTTCCAATGATATCGT
>JAZRTD010000165.1:0-1427 GCA_045651845.1 Clostridia bacterium
AATGCAAGAAATCCTGCATATCTTCCCATGGCTTCAACAACGATTATTCTGCTGTGAGATTCAGCCGTTGTTCTTAATCTGTCGATTGATTCAGCCGCAGTTGAAACCGCTGTATCAAATCCAAATGTTGTCTCTGTTGATGCAAGGTCATTATCGATTGTCTTTGGAACACCTATAACCTTAATGCCTTTTCTTGAGAAGTCACGTCCGCTTGTAAGCGTACCATCACCGCCGATTATAACGAGAGCATCAATTCCTGCTTTTTTAAGGTTTTCAATACCCACATCCGAATAATCCCCGTGATGCTCAACCCCGTTTTCGTCTGTAAAAGTATAATCAAAAAGATTATCCTTATTTGAGCTATATAAAATAGTCCCACCTCTTGGAAGAATACCGGAAACCTTGTCTAATGTAAGATTAACAAATTCGTCTCCGCCCAGGAATAAGCCACGATAACCGTGCTTAATACCAACAACCTCAAGACCATATTTTAAAATAGCCGTCTTTGTAACCGCTCTTATTACTGCGTTAAGACCGGGGCAATCGCCTCCGCCTGTCATAACGCCTATTCTTTTAATTTCATTCATAATAACATTACCTTTCTTCCACAAAATCATATCTTAAAACCACCTATAATATAAGGGGTTAGCTTAACCGGATTTCATTTCCGGATAATCATCTCATTTTATTTTCCCCGACAAATTCGTATATACTCATTTGTCAAAAATATAACATTCTATATTATATAATATAATATGAGTATTTTCAAGTATATTTTCAAAAATTTTACAAAAAATTCAAATTTACTCTTTATTTTTACAAAAACAAGCTTAATATTATTAACATTGTGTGCGTATTCCCATATATTGATTATAGGAATTTTAAATTTAAAGGAGATTTTTTATGAGTTATATAATACCTCTTTCAAATTTGTCTGTTGGACAAAATAGCAAAATCGAGACACTCAAGGTCAATTCTTGTATTAAACCGCGTTTGTTGGATTTGGGATTTATTAACGGGACAAATATCCGTTGTATTCTGAAAAATCCATCTGGGGAGCTTTCCGCATACCTTATCCGTCAAACAGTTATCGCCCTCCGCAAAGAGGATTCTGACAACATTCTCGTCACCGTCTGAAGGAGGGAATTATGGGACTTACCTTAAAATCAACAGGATTTGTTACCTCTCAAGCTGTTCCCGAAATAACGAAATCCTCAAAGTATGATAAAATTATTGCACTTGCAGGAAATCCCAATGTGGGGAAAAGCACAGTTTTTAACGCATTAACAGGACTTAAACAGCATACAGGGAACTGGCCCGGAAAAACAGTTGAAATTGCACGGGGAGATTATATATATAAAGGAAACAATTTTATTATGGTAGATATTCCGGGAACTTATTCCCTTAAGGCCCGTTCCCCCGAAGAA